>JAFAHT010000237.1 GCA_019237095.1 Planctomycetaceae bacterium | reverse complement strand
CCAAGTAAGCCTGACGCCTCAGACCGAGGCGGCGTAGCTGGCCAACACCCAGCGCATCGAGCCCACCAGCCGAGCCTCCGCAGTGAGAGGCCTGGGGGTTTTGCGCGCCCGCAGAGGTCTGCCCGGGGCGGATTTTCGGAGCAGCAGCAGCAGAGCATCTTTTCGCAATCGAAAGTGCGTGGCCAAAACTTCCTCTAGCGACCCCTGACCTCGAGCGTAGGCGAGGGGTTCAGGGCCGTTTGGGAAGGAGGTTCGCCACGGCGATTTGGCCGACGACCTGGCCGGCAATGACCAGATCGGCGGAGTCAGTCTCTCCGAGGATCGTGGCGGGAGCGTGCGCGCCTCCGGTCGGGTTGGAACTGACCTCGAGCTGGCGGCCGACCAGGTTGACGATCCAGTAGACGGGGATGCCGGCCCGGGCATAGTTGTCGCGCTTCTCGCCGCGGTCCCGCGACAGGCTGCTGTCCGCAACCTCGACGACCAAGGCGATATCCGCCGGACCGGGATGGTGATCGGTGTAATCGTCGCTCTCGCCCCGGACCACGGAGAGGTCCGGTTCGGGCTCGTTGTAATCCGGGATTCGCACCGAGCCCTCGACCCGAAGATGCCAGCCGGCGGGGAGGGCCCGCTCGATCTCTCGCCGGCACCGCGCGGAGCTGGCGTCGTGTCTCGGTCCCTTGGGCATCTTCCGCACCACAATCCCGTCCAGGAGTTCGACCGGATCATCCTCATCGATGGTGCCGTCGCGCACCATCCGGTCATACTGATCGACGGTGAATCGATACACTTCGCCCGGGGACGGGAGCGTCAACGGTACGGGCTGAGTGATCGTGGACACGAGGCTCGCTCCTGGGTTCGGGCTACCTGTCCGGGAGGCGGTTGCGGGACGCCGATTTCTCGAACACGCCGTCCAACGGCCTCTGAGTGTAGCACTATTCCCCAAGGGATTCAAACCGATCTGCAAGGCCCTACCCCCGCCTGGTCCCGCCGACACCCCGCCTGCTTTCCCGGAGAATCACCGTGGAGAGCGCGGTCCGCCCTACCTCACGCGGTGTTGAGCCTCCGATGATGGGATGGAAAAAGGGACATTACTGATATTGCGTGGTATGGGAAAAGGGACGTTACTAATATTGCGTCTTCGCGGGGGCACACGTCCTCGCGACCCGGCCCATGTGCTCACGGTCCGACCCCAGGCAAGGAAAAGGGGACGCCACATGGTGCATAGCGCGTCAGCCCCGAGACACGATCGAAGTCGGCATCATTACTGGCGAGGTTGGTCAGACCATGGGCCTGCATGAGCGCGACGATCAGGGAGTCACCCATGAGCAGTTCGTCTTGCTGGCTGACCAAAGTCGCAGCCTCGACAAGAAGTGGGGTGACTGCGGAGACCTGGATTCCCAGGAGCGGGATTCGCGCGATGGCCTCGACATGCACGTTCAGCTTGGGGATCTCGGCGTGATGCTTGCGCAGCCGAGCCGCGATCCCGGCAGGCGGCCAGCCAAACCGGTCGAGCGCTTCGAGCGTCATCAGGCGGTGGGCGATCTCGCTCAGCACGTGCGTGGAGATGAAGCCGGGCAGTTGATGCTGCTCGATCCGTTTCACGAGTTGGGTGCAGACAGCCCCGAAGTTGGGATGGTTGGCGAAGTGGTAAACCAGTGTATTCGCATCGAGAAAGATCGCCGCTCCTGCCGGGATTTGGGCGAAAGTCATGTCGACTCCAGCATGCTGAATTCGTCCCCCTCGGCGATCCGCTGGAGGAGCTCGGGATCGCCCTTCCACTGGAGCAGCCCGGCTGTCCGTTCGGCCCAGCTTAATTCCGGCTCGATCGTGATCCGGACCACTTCTTGTTCCTTGAGCGGCAAAGGCCGGGTCGGCCTGAGGACGCCATTCTCATAGATCGCTTCGATGGTGATGATCATCGCAGGCTCTCCCCCAACCAGCAGGTTCGACAATGACTGCATTATAGCGAATAGCCGAGACCGACGGAGAGGAATTGCTCCAAGGAGGGCGAGGGGGGTGCACGTCAGCTTTTGCGCGTGCCGGTGGAGGGGGGAAATCGTCAATGGGAGAATCCCAGATACTTTTGGTAAGGTGCGGCAGTTTTGGAGCCTTGGAGAACGGGACTTGTCAGCTCAGCGTCCCGGTGCGTCTTTGCGACGCACCTACATCGCTCGCGGCAGGATCTCCGCGACGGCGATCCACCCGAACGATCGCTGGTCGATCACCAGTTCCACAAAACCGCCCTCCGGGATCATCTCCTCCACCGAGTAGCCGGACGGCCCTGGATCGCGGTAGACCTCGAGCCGGCGCAGGGCCAAGTCGAGGATCCAGTAGATCGGGATCCCGGCCGCGGCATATCCGACGAGCTTCTTCGTTCGGTCCTGCTCCGACGATTCAGTGACCTCGACGAGCAGCGCGAGGTCCTCAGGTCCGGGGTGCCGGTCCTCGTACCGTCGTTGTTTGCCCCGGGCGACCGCGATGTCGGGCTCAGGCCACCAGTTGACCCAAGGCTCGATCGACTTCTCCTCCCGGACCGCGTACTCATCCCGCGGCAGAAGCGAGCGCAGGGCGTCGGCCAGGGCCGAGACCGCGAAGTTGTGCAGAGGGTTCTTCGTCACCTCATAGAGCTCCCCATCGAGCAACTGAACGTGCCGGCCTTCGAACAGGCCCGAATCCTGGATCCGCGCGAACTCTTCGACCGTCAGTCGCACTCGACCGGGAGGCCGTACCTGGATCGTGCTCATGAGATTCGCCCCCTCGGCTGGGCTGAGTCACTACCCGGCGGCCATCCGCCTGGCGACCCGCTTCTCGACCCATCGCTCGAGCTGTACCCACTTGATTCTATCTGGAACGTCGACCGCGGTCATCTCGGTCCACCTCACGCAATCTTATGCGCCCGCGTCTCGTCGATGAGCTGACTGAGCCAGCTCATGTAGGGCGTGCCACCGGTGCCTCGCGGGTCGCGTTCGTGGGCGGCGATGTAGCGGATGGCGAACTGGAGGTGCGTATCGCGGAAGGCCGCGAGCGCTTCCAGGGCGTCGTTGAACGGCTCCCTGGCGACCTTTTCTCGAAAGTCCGGCAAGGCCTCGACGTGCTCGATCAAGGCGCGGTGCTCGGTGGGCATGAACCGACGCATGTCAGCCAGATGGTCGGTCAGCATCGAGGACCGGTGAGGGATTTTCAAAAAGGCCACGATTGTCGGTATCACGCTGCTTTGAGCCCCCGTCTCGCCGCGAAAGTTCAGGGGCGCGGTGTCGAGGCCCTCGTAGACGACTTTCTCGAAAAAGCGGATGTATGGCCGGAAGGTCTTGTAGTAGAGCGCGGGGTCCATCTTTTCGGGAATCCTGCGCAGCGTCTCGACCTGGGCCCAGAGCGTGCGAGCGAGGGCGGCGACCGAGGCGTCGAGCGCTGCGCGATTACCCGAGGTCAGAGCTCGTTCGGCCTGATCGATCGCCTGCAAGGTTGCCGCGGCAAGGGCCTCGATCTCGACGTGAACCAGGATGAACCAGTGCTCGTCGTAGAGGTGCACGAAGTTCTGGATCGTGTCGATATTGCCCAGCGCGATCGGCCCGGCCGGATCGAACCGCTTCCAGTTGTACAGGGCGTAGCCGTCGTAACTGAGGATCGGCGGCCGTCCCAGGCGTGAGCAAACGTCGTAAAGGGGAACGGCAAGGTTTCGCGGCAAGACCGTGGCTGGTTCTTGCCCGACCTGGTTCACGTAGGCCGACGCCAGGAACCCGAGCCGCACGTAGTAGAGCCGCAGCTCGTCCAGCGGGACGGTTCCTTGTGGCAAGGCGGGAATCACCAGGCCTCGCGCCAGGGCTCGGAAGCCTTTATCCTGCAGCAGGCTGGGCAAATCCCTGCCCAGCGAGTCGAGCGCCGAGAATTCCGAGCCCGCGGGGAACTCGACCACTGGATCCGGCTCGGGTAGGAAACCGCGACGCGTGAACTGGGCGCCGATCATGAAGCTGTTTCTCCCGCTCTCCAGACGTCTTGCCTCCTGCTCATTATTCTACGGTGTTGCCGACGATGGTGAAAAGTTGAACATATCGGGAGGACGATCTACCTGGTGTCAATGTACCGCCGCCGCCCGAGGCCTCTGTGCGGCCCTGCGAGGCGCCGCGGGGGGCAGGGTCAAGGCCGGGGCCGAGGTCTCGGCCTGGTGCTTGAGGAGAGCTGGAAAATCGAACGCGTGATAGGGCTGCTCGGCGGCGGGCTTGCCGTCTTTGGTGGCGTTGGCAACCCAGAGCTTGCCGGTGGTCGTCTCGAAGAGGACCGAGTGCAAGTTCGATTTCATGGCTACCGGCCGGTCCATCAGGTGCAGCGCCCTTTCGGCGTCGATCTTGCCATGCCTGTCTTTCACCCGGCGCACCAGCTCGGTGTAGCGGTCGCCGGCCGAGAGCACCACGGCATCCTTTACAGCCTCGGGCAGCTTGGGATTGCTCTCGCCCATGCCCACCACGTTGAAGGCGTTCCACGAGGCTTCCATGCCAACCCCCTTGCCGGTCTTGCCGTCGGCAATCACGAAGTAATATTCACAGGTCCGGGGATGATCATGAAAGATCGCGATAGCCTGCTCGAGCGTGAGCGCCTCCTCGAGCACCATCCGCATCAGGAAGGCCATCGGAACGCCGTCCCAGTGTCCCATCCCCTTGCCCCCCATCTCGCCGATCGAAACCTTCTCGGCGTTCATACCGGTCACCGAGCCGACGAACCCGGCATAAGTCACGTTCACGAACGGGATCTTCCCGACCGGCTCGGCCACCGTCAGCACGGCGTGCTCCTGGAGCCGCCAGTCACACCCGTAGTCGAGAATCCGGCCGTGGTAGAGCGTACCGTCCTTTGTGGCCGAGCCGCTCAAGGCAAACCCCGAACAGTGAAACAGCTCCGGAATGAAGTTGGCGACGATGACATCTTGAACGTCCAGCCCGGTCCCGTCGGCGATGCCGCGCATTTCCTCGAAAAAACGCTCGGGCACATACTTGCGCTGTTGTGCGGCGATACCCGAGATCACCCGTTTGGGATCGAGCAGCTTGACACCCCCGAGCTCGACCTTCATCTCCTTACCCTTGACGTCGAACAGGTAATGAACATTCTCGCGGATGTCGTCGCGAAGCAGGGCCCCCTGCTGGTAGCCCATCTCGTAAGCCGTCCCCTTCAGGTGCAAGACGCGATAGCCGTCGACGTCCTCGAGGAACCCCGCGCCGCAGCGGGCGATCGTTCTCGTCTCGGCGTGCGCCCGGCCATTAGCCAGCAGGACGATCAGGGTCAGGGCCGCGAATCGGGTCAACCTCAAGTCCATGGTTGGAGCTCCTTCGCTTGTTCGGGTGGGGGCAACGCTTTCAATCGGCAGGATGAATTCTGCCTTAATGTATAGACGAGCGGAGGGGAAGTTCCAACGGACTACTCCCACTCGATGGTTCCAGGTGGCTTGCTGGTGATATCGTAGACGACGCGGTTGACCCCTTTGACCGAGTTGATGATCCGGGTCGAGGTTCGTGCCAGGAGGTCGTGGGGAAGCCGCGACCAGTCCGCCGTCATGAAGTCTTCGGTCTCGACGGCTCGAATTGCGATCACGCTCTCGTAGGTGCGGGCATCGCCCATCACGCCGACCGACTGGATCGGCAGTAAGACCGCGAAGGCCTGGGCGACCTGACGATCGAGCCGCGCGGTTCTCAGCTCCTCCAGGAAGATCGCGTCGGCCTGGCGGAGCACCTCGAGCCGCGGCGCGGTCACTTCGCCCAGGCAGCGGACCGCCAGTCCCGGGCCGGGGAACGGATGCCTCCACACCAAGGAGTCGGGAAGGCCCAGCTCGAGCCCCAGCCGCCGGACCTCGTCCTTGAACAAGTCGCGAAGCGGCTCGATCAGCTTGAAGCCCAGCTCGTCGGGAAGTCCGCCCACGTTGTGATGGATCTTGATCGTGGCCGCCGGGCCGTCGGGTTCGCCGCCGCTTTCGATCACGTCCGGGTACAGCGTGCCCTGGGCCAGGAAATGAGCGCCGGCTATCGACCGGGCCTCGTCGCGAAAGACCTCGATGAACGTGTGGCCGATTCGCACTCGCTTCTCCTGGGGCTCGGTCACGCCGTTCAAGGCGGCAAGGAACCGATCGGCCCCATCGACAACCCGCAGCTCGGCATTCGTTCGTGAACCGAAGGCCTCGGCCACTGCAAGCCGCTCACCGGCGCGGAGCAACCCGGTGTCCACGAAGACGCAGACGACCCGCGGACCGAGTGCCCGCGCCAGGAGGGCCGCGCAAACCGCCGAATCCACGCCTCCCGACAGGCCGCAAACGACCCGGTCGGACAGGCCGACCCGCCGGACGATCTGCTCGATCGACCTCTCGATGAACGCGCCCATCGTCCAGTTGCGCGGGTTCTTGCAAATCCGGTCGAGAAAGTTGCCCAGAATCAATGAGCCATAAGGCGTGTGCGAGACCTCGGGATGGAACTGGAGCCCGAAGAACGGCAGCGATCGGTGCTTGACCGCCGCGATCGGGCAGGTCGCGGTCACGGCCAGCGGCACAAACTCCGGGCCGGCATCCTGCACCTGGTCTCCGTGGCTCATCCAAACAATTGTCTTGTGGGGTACGCCATGGAAGAGGGGCTCGTTGGGGTCGAGCACCTGGCACTCGGCGCGGCCGAACTCACGCGCCGGAGCGCCCTGCACCTTCCCCCCCAAGGCCTCGGCCGCCAGTTGCATCCCGTAGCAGATGCCGAGTACCGGGATGCCCATCCGGAAGAGCTGCGGATCGCAATGCGGCGCGCCGGGCTCGTACACGCTCCTGGGACCGCCCGAAAGGATCAAGGCCAGCGGGTTCAGCTCCCGCACGCGCTCGGGCGTGATGTCGTGGCGGACGATCCGGGCGAAGGCGTGCCGCTCGCGGACCCGGCGTGCGATGAGCTGGACGTACTGTGCTCCAAAGTCGAGGACCAGAACAGGTCGCGCTGCGGGATCGATGAGCTCCATGAGCTTTTGCGTTCTTCATGGAAGGAAAGCGGATGGTGCTGAACGCCCAGCAATCATCAAACCGTTAGTGTAACAGGCGACTATCGGTCCGAGAACCCGAACACACGGCGGGGCATGTGCGATTCCTGCAGACAAAATCAACTTATTCCTCCCCACTCGCCGCCGCCCAACCGTCGGAAGCAAGAACGGCCGGCCCGGTCGGCTTCAGCGTTTTGGTAGGCGTCCGGTGTTGCTCTGAGCCTTGACCTGTGCCGGGCGCGGGGCCGGCGCACCCCGGAGGAGCCCCTCGGTGCTGAGATCCTCATCGACGTCCGGCCAGTGAATGCCGTAGCCGCCACCCGCGACGCGCCAGTTCTTCCGCTGGGCCGCGGTGGCGTTGAACAAGCGAGGATACCAGGCCAGCGGGACCGTGATGGTCCGCCCGTCCCGGAGGGCGACGCTAAGAGTATCCTTGGTGAACTTCACGTCGGTCACACGCTCGTCAGCCGCCAGCGCCAAGATGCCCATGCCAAGCCTCCAAGAATGCCGCTTCATGTGCGGCGACCAGTTTTTGAATCCGCCGCAACTCCTTGGGCGAGAACCCGAAGTTCCGCGCGAGCCCGACCGGCTGCAACCAGAACTTGGCCGAGAGATCGTCCCGATCGATATGGACATGCGGCGGCTCATGCAGCTCGTGGCTGTAGAAGTAAAAGCGGTAAGGACCGGTCCGCAAGACAGTCGGCATGAGATACCCATTGCCAAGACATTGGGACCGCCTCGCCGGTGCGTCTGAGCACCCTAGGCTGTTGCCCACATTATTACCGCATGGCAGGGGCCGTTCAACGCTGGCAAGAAATCGACGTGCCGTAGCGTCCAACCCTACTCCGCTCTTGGAACGTCAGCTCTCCGCCTCGCCGATCAGGTCGACGACCGTGTCCAGGAACGTCTGGTCGTGGGTCGTGGAAGCTGCTCTTGGTCAGGTAGCAGTTGGCCCCGTCGTCCAGACGAAGAGCTTGACCTGAAAGGTTGCAGACGCGTGTCGAAAAAGGGCGTTGGTCTACTTAAATCATTATTAACACATTATATTGTATTTATTATTTTAAATAAAATTGATATAACGGATTATTGGTGTCAGGTCTTATTTCGCCGAAATAAGACCTGACACCA
>JAFAHT010000218.1 GCA_019237095.1 Planctomycetaceae bacterium | reverse complement strand
TCGAGAACGACTTTCAAATCGGCCGGCAGCCCCGGGTCGGCGCGAAGCTCGTCGATGAACTCGATCGCCAGGTCGTGCAGACCGTGGTCGCGCAGCTCTTGAAGGAACCGCAAGGCCGTCCGCGGATCTTCGTCGGCCCGGACCATGGTCCTCTGGGTCCCGATCCCGAACACCCCGATCAGCACCAACCCGAGCTGCACGAGCGCACGCCACGACATGGGGGCTCCTTCGATTTCTCGAGGCGAAATAAGTCCCGATTTACGAGAGTCCTCGCTGATCTCCACCGCGGCCCCCACGTGTTATATCGCAAGTGGTGATATTCAAGAGACTTGGGTGTCATGCTCACGTCTTCGTGAGCATGTCCCAGCAAGTCCTGGAGCCGGGGCACTGCATGCTCACACGGACGTGAGCCATGGCACCCAAAGAGGATCCGAACCGCAGTGGAGATCGGCGAGGAGTCTCCGATTTACGAATAGCTTAATGCTCTGGTCAGGCCCTTGTCCTGCACCCGTAAGAACCGCTGGTTTTGTCCAGCGACTTGCGAAATTGAGCCTTGAATGCCGGGTGAATGCTACGGGAAATTACATCAACATTCAGGAATCTCGGAGGGTTCGACGTGCGCGCGTCACAATCCCTCTTGGTTGCGGCTCTGCCGCGTTAGGTAATTCTCGACCATCGTCTTGAGTTGCCCATCGACCTGAAGGCCCAGCGCGCGGCCTTTGTCGATGGCTTCCGCGGCGGTCCAGCCATGAGCCCGCGCCTGCTGGATGAGCACCAAGGCCATGGCGCGGCCGCCTTTGCGACAGTGGACCAGCACCTTGCCGCCCGCGCCGGTGTGTCGATTGATGAAATCGCAGACCCCGGCCACACCCGGATCAGCTAGCGGTGCGCCGCCCACCCCATAGTGGAGATACTCCATGCCCAGGGCGCGCACCTTATCGCCCTCGGCTTTGGTGCTCAGCGGCTGGTCGGGCTCGCGGTCGTTGCGCAGATTGACCACGCCTGCGTAGCCCTCGTACTTGCACTCCAGCAGGTCCTCCTCGGAGGGCTGGTCGCCGATGATGATCTCCGGAGTGACTGGCCGTTTCACGTTCATCGGATGCTTCCTCACCGGTATTACGCGTGGACGCTGAAAAAGATTTCTCGTTGGCGATGACTTGACCATGAGCCTAATCCCCGGGCCTCCTCCTGCCAAGCTGCTCGCCCCTGGAAAGAGCATTTCCGGGCGCCGGTCGCCCTTGACGGAAAGCCCAACCTGGCAAAGATACCTACCGTTCGGTAAACAGTGATCAAAAAACTCGGAACGGCCGATGCTAAAGCCGGCGAATGGATGGTCTGATGTCGGTCTCGAGTGCAAGTAGTAAAAGCGTTCTGAACCCGGTGGCGCGGCACATTGCCCGCGTGGCGGCACGCTTGTTTGCAACGCAAGGCTATGATGCAACGTCGGTTCGGGAAATCGTCGAGGGCGCCGGTGTCACCAAGCCGACACTCTATTACCATTTCCGGAGCAAGGAGGGCCTGGCGAAAGCCCTGGTTTCGGTTCCGCTTTCGGACCTGGTCGAGCAGCTCCGCCAGATTGTGACCACCGAGCGCGACCCGGTTCGCTGCCTTGAGCAGGTTTTCGAGGCCCAGTTTGCCTTCTGTCGCGAGGACCCCGACCGCTCGCGGTTCCTTTACGCCTTGATTTTCGGCCCGCCGGGCTCGGAGGCCGCGCACGACCTGGAACCTTGCAAGGAAGACCTCGGTCGCTGGACCGAGGCCGCCATCCACCGGTTGGCCGACGCGGGAATCATTCGCCGCGAACGCGTGGATGCGTGCTTGACGATGTGCCGCGGCCTGATCGTGATCACGACACTCAATTTTCTCTACGGCGAAAAACCCCTGGGACAGAACGTGGCGCAGGCTCTGCTCCACGACCTGCTCAAGGGCTTCGACGATCGCCAATCGAACCAAGGGATGGAATAAACGATGAGACGACGCTGTTGCTTGATCCTCGCAGCGTGTCTGCCCGCGATCGCCGCCGCGAGTCTTTCCGGATGCTCACCGGCGGAAGCTCAATCGTCATCGAAAGCTCCGGCCGCTGTCCGCGAGGTCCCGGTCACCGTGGCGCCCCTCGAGCGGCGAACCGTCGAGCGGACCATCGATGTCGTCGGCACCTTGCGCGGGTGGGAGCAGGTCACCATCGGCTCCAAGCGGACCGGACGGGTCTCCAAGGTCTTGCACGACATGGGTGACCACGTCCGGCCTGGAGAGCCGCTGGTCGAGCTCGAAGCGGTGGACGCCAAGCTCGCCTACGACCAGGCGCAATCGAAATACCTGGGTGAACTGGTCAAGCTGGGCATCACCGAGCAGCAAGCCCAGCGGTTCATCGAGCAATACGGCATCTCCGAGGAGTTGATTCGCGGGAAACAGGCCGAGGAGGCGATCGATCGCGTCCCGGCCGTGGTCCAGGTGCTGGTGAGCAAGGAAAAGGCCCTGCATAACCTGAATCGCCAGCGCGCCCTCAGCAAGAAAGGGGCCAGCACGGTCCAGGAGCTGGAGGATTACGAGAACGAGTATCGCTCGGCGTCCGCCGCTTACGAGAACGCCCGGGCCACCGCACGCAACGTGATCGCCAGCGCGGTGGCCATCCGCGTGGCGCGAAACCAGGCCCTGCAAACTCTTGCCGACATGATCATTCGCGTTCCCAAACCGGAGCTAACGCCGCCGGGCTCCAGCCAGGCCGACGCGGTGGTCTATGCGGTCACGAAACGGTCGGTCTCCGAAGGGCAGATGGTCAGGGAAGGCGAAGCGGTCTGTGAGCTGATCATCGAGAACCCGCTGCGGCTCTGGACGAGCGCGCCAGAACGCTACGCCGAACAGGTGCGCGTTGGCCAGCCCGTGCGAATTACCGTGTCGTCTCAACCCGATCTCCTCTTTCTGGGCAAGGTCGTACGTATCAATCCCTCGGTCGATGCGGTCAGCCGCACGTTTCAGGTCGAGACCCAGGTGCCCAACGACAGGCGCCTTCTGAGGGCCGGCGGCTTCGCCAAGGCGACGATCGTCACCGACTTGTCTGCCCAGGCAGCCGTCGCCCCGACCGAGTCGATCATTCGCTTCGCTGGTGTCACCAAGCTGTTCTTCGTCGAGAACGGCAAGGCCCGGTCGGTCAACGACATCGTCACCGGTAGCGAGGGTCCAGGCTGGGTCGAGGTCACGAGCAAGAGCCTCCCCACCTCGGCGATGGTCGTCATCACCGGCCAGACCCAGCTCGCCGACGGCACTCCGGTCGTGATCCGCACTCCAAAGCCACCGTCGGACCACCACAAGAAGATCGAAACCGCCCCGACCGCCGCACCCGAATTGGGTTCCAAGGCCACGGAATCAGTCAAGCGGTAAACACGTGGCGAATGGCAGATGGCAAGTGAAAGATCACAAATCGCGGATGGCAGACTCGTGGGCCGGTGAAAGAATCGGTGCGTCATCGAAGACTCGACGCACCCTACAAACTGGCCACTGACTACTGACAACTTCCCCAACCCAGGAATGCCCATGACAATTTCTGATCTCTGCATTAACCGGCCTGTGTTCACCTGGGTGCTGGTGGCGATTCCCGTGGTGCTGGGGCTGGTCTCGTACAACGAACTGGGGGTGGACCTCTTTCCCAACGTCGATTTTCCGGTGTGCACGGTCACGACGGTGCTCCCGGGTGCCAGCGTCGAGGAGATGGAAACGACGGTCAGCAAGCCGGTCGAGGACATCATCAACACGGTCTCAGGCATCGACGAGCTGCGCTCGATCACTCAGGAAGGCGTGTCGATCGTCACCGTCCAGTTCCTGCTGTCCAAGAATGGCGACGTGGGAACCCAAGAGGTTCGCGACAAGGTCAACTCGATCCTGTCGGACCTGCCCGACGGCACGCGACCACCGATCGTCGACAAGTTCGACACCGGGTCGATGCCCGTGATGACCATCGCGGTTTCCGGCAGGCGCGACTTTCGCGAGGTGACCGAGATTGCCCGCAAGCAGATCAAGGAGCGGCTCGAAACCGTGCCAGGCGTGGGAGCGATCAACCTGGTGGGCGGCCGTGTCCGCGCCATGAACGTCGTGGTCGACACCGACAGACTCGCCGGTTACAACCTGTCGGTGGACGACGTTCGCCAGGCCCTGGTTCGGCAGAACCTCGAGGTCCCCGGAGGCCGCGTTGACCAGGGCCCGCGCGAGCTCGTCTTGCGAACCCTGGGCCGGCTGCGGACCGAGCGCGAGTTCAACGACCTGATCGTCGCCAACCGCAACGGCTATCCCATCCGCGTGCGTGACATTGGCCACGCGAGCGATTCCAACGAAGAGCCCCGCACGCTGGCCCGGCTCGATGGCGATGGTGCAGTGAGCCTGGTGGTGCAGAAACAATCGGGAGTCAACACGGTCAAGGTCGTCGAGGACGTCAAGGACCGGCTCGGCCAGCTCAAGGCCGCGCTGCCGCCGGACATTGCGACCGAGATCATCCGCGACCAGTCGCGGTTCATCAAGAAATCGATCGAGGAAGTGAAGTTCCACCTCCTGCTGGCCGGCGTGCTGGTCTCGGCCACGATCCTCTTGTTCATCCGCGACTGGCGGACGACCCTGATCGCCACCCTGGCCATCCCCACCTCGATAATCCCGACCTTCATGTTCATGAGGTACATGGGCTTCACGCTCAACAACATCACCATGCTGGGGCTGATCCTGGCCATCGGCATCGTGATCGACGACGCGGTGGTCGTACACGAGAACATCTTCCGGCACATGGAAGAAGACGGCATGGACGGCATGGAAGCTGCGCGGCAGGGGACCCGCGAGATCGCGCTGGCCGTGCTGGCGACCAGCCTGTCGCTCATCGTCATCTTCCTGCCGATCGCCTTCATGGGCGGGATCGTCGGCCGCTTCTTCTCCAGCTTCGGGCTGACGGTCGCCTTCGCCGTGGCGATGAGCCTGTTCGTCTCGTTCACCCTGACGCCCATGCTGTGCAGCCGGTTCCTCAAGCTGGAACCGAGCGAATCCGGCCACGGCCATCAGCCCCGATCGAAGTCGGGGTTCATCTACCGTCTCCTCGACGGCAGCTACGGCTGGGTCCTCCGAGGCGCTCTGCGTTTCAGGTTCCTGGTCGTCATGCTGACCATCGCGGTCATCGGCAGCACCGTGCCGATCGGCAAGGTCATGGGCATGTCGCTCATTCCGCGCGACGACCAGAGCGAGTATGAAATCTCGATCACGACGCCCGAGGGCTACAGCCTCGACCGGAGCTCCAGGCTGATGAGCGAGCTGGAAGACAGAATCTGGAAGTTGAAGGGAACCCAGCACGTCTTCACCACCATCGGCCAGACAGATGGCGGACGCACCGTCAAGGGCGAGGGCGACGTCACCCGGGCCACCATTTACGTGCGGATGACCGAGCTGGAGGAACGCGACTACACGCAGTTCGCCGTCCAGCAGCAAGCGCGCGAGATGATTGTGGATTACCCCGATTTGCGGGTGAGTGTCAACGATGTCTCCGCGTTCCAGGGCGGCAGGCGCTCCCAGACGTTTCAGGTCAACCTCGCCGGGCCCGACCTGAACAAGCTCGCCGAATATGCCGGCCAGTTGACCGCCGAGCTGAAGAAGCAGCAAGGGATTCTCGACCTCGACACGACCCTTTCCTTGCGCAAGCCCGAGGTTCAAGTGCTTGTCGACCGCGAGGCGGCCAGCGACCTGGGAGTGCCAGTGGGAACCGTCGCCGATACCTTGCGGGTGCTGGTCGGTGGGCTGCCGATCTCGAAGTTCCGCGATGGCGACCAGCAGTACGATGTCTGGCTTCGCGCCGAGGCGCGCGATCGCGGAACGGCCCAGGATCTGTACCAGCTTACCTTGCCCTCGCCAACCGTTGGTCTGGTCAAGCTCGCCAGTCTGGCCAGGCTGGTTGACGAGCGCGGGCCCAGCGAGATCGAACGGCTGGGCCGCGAGCGCGTCGTCACCGTGCTGGGCAACACCGAAGGCATCCCCCTGGGCGAGGCCGTTTCCCGCGCGGAGAAGGCTCTGCAAGGGATGAACCTGCCTCCCCAGTACAGCTACGTCTTCACCGGCCAGGCCAAGACGCTGGGCGAGACTGGCTACTACTTCCTGATCGCCTTCACGCTCTCGATCACCTTCATGTACCTGATTCTGGCCGCCCAGTTCGAGAGCTGGATGCAGCCGATCGCCATCCTCATGGCCCTGCCGGTCACCATTCCCTTCGGTATGCTGTCGCTGATCTTGTGGCGCACGCCGATGGATTTGTATGCGATGTTCGGTCTGTTCATGCTGGTTGGAATCGTCAAGAAGAACGGCATCCTCCAGGTTGACGCCACCAACCAGCTCCGTGCCAAGGGGCTGTCGGGCTTCGATGCGATTCTCGAAGCCAACCACACTCGGCTGCGGCCGATCCTCATGACGACGGTAATGCTGGTGGCCGCCATGGTGCCGATTGCCTTCGGCCGCGGTCCCGGCTCAGGCGCCCGCGCCAGCATGGCCAAGGTGATCATCGGCGGCCAGATGCTCTCACTGCTTCTGGCGCTTTTGGTCACGCCGGTCTTCTACGCCCTGCTGGACATGGTCGTGAACTTGGTCCACCGCCTGGGGATTCGCTTCACCGTTGACCCCAGGCCCAGGCCGGCATGGGCATCGACGCAGCCGACATCGACGGCGACGGACTTCAGGACATCGCCCTGACCACGTTCATCGACTCGGGAGCACGCCCGACCGACTCGAGAGCCGCTGTGCTCGCTTCTCCAGGAATTGCGCCGCCCGCTCCCGGCCATAAGACATCAACCCACTGATGAAACCGGCGCCACGATCGAACTCCGAAGCATCGTCGAAGGAAT
>JAFAHT010000591.1 GCA_019237095.1 Planctomycetaceae bacterium | reverse complement strand
TTCAAGATCGCCGCGGAGGGACGAACCTTTTACCTTTGCTGCGAAGGCTGCGAGGATGATGTGAAGGCGGACCCAAAGGCCGTGATCGCCAAGCTTGATAAGAAATGAGAGAGCCCAGGCTGATTTCCAGCTCGCTCGTTCGCTCGCCCGCGCGGAGACAACTCCGGCTCGAGCCTGAGGGCCCGGAGGGGGTCCGCTTGCACGCCTTGGACGTTGTGCTGACGCGGGGCGGATCAGGCATCTTCTGAATGTAGGAGTCATTATCTTGACATACACGCGCGCGAGAGATGCGGCCATCGAAGCCGTGACTTCATGGCCCAGCCATGGCCGTTGTGCCCCCAAATCGACACTCCCGATCCGCCAGCTTTTCGGCAGCAACGTCTTCACTGACGACGTGATGCGGGCCCGGCTGCCGGAGCACATCTACAAGGCGATCCGCGAGACGATCAACAAGGGTGCTCCGCTCGACCCGTCGATCGCCGACGTGGTCGCCGCCGCGATGAAAGAGTGGGCGCTCGAGCGAGGAGCGACCCATTACACACACTGGTTCCAGCCGATGACCGGCCTGACCGCCGAGAAGCATGACTCGTTTCTTGCACCTACCAATGGAGGAGGGGCCGTCGCCGATTTCAGCGGTAAGGAGCTGATCAAGGGTGAGCCGGACGCCTCCAGCTTCCCTTCCGGCGGCATCCGCGCCACCTTTGAAGCGCGCGGCTACACCGCCTGGGACCCCACCAGCCCGGCGTTCATCCTGGAGAACCCCAACGGCACCACGCTCTGCATTCCCACGGCCTTTTGCTCCTGGACCGGCGAGGCTCTGGACAAGAAAACTCCCTTGCTCCGCTCGATGGAAGTCCTGTCCAAGCACGCCGTGCGGATCCTCCGGCTTTTTGGGTCGACGGCCAACCAGGTCTATACAACGGCAGGTCCGGAGCAGGAGTACTTCCTGATCGACAAGGTCTTCTACTTCAACCGGCCCGACCTGATCAACGCCGGGCGCACCCTCTTTGGCGCCAAGCCGCCCAAGGGTCAAGAGCTGGAAGACCATTACTTCGGCGCGATTCCAGAACGTGTGCTTGCCTGCATGCACGAGACCGAGACCGAGCTCTACAAGCTCGGCGTGCCGGTCAAGACCCGCCACAACGAGGTCTCACCCGCCCAATACGAGATCGCGCCGATTTTCGAGAACGCTAATGTCGCCACCGACCACAACATGCTGGTGATGGAGACCATGAAGCGCGTGGCCGACCGCTACGGCTTGCAACTGCTGCTGCACGAGAAACCGTTTGCCGGAGTCAACGGCTCGGGCAAACACGTCAACTGGTCGATGGCCGACGACCACGGCAACAACCTGCTCAAGCCGGGCGATACGCCGCACGACAACGCCCAGTTCCTGCTCTTCCTGGTGGCCGTGATCAAGGCCGTCGCGAAGCATGCCGACCTGCTCCGCGTGGCCGTCGCCCACGCCGGCAACGACCATCGTCTGGGCGCCAATGAGGCCCCTCCGGCCATCGTCTCGATCTTTCTGGGCGACATGCTCCAGGACATCGTCGAGCAGATCGAGGCGGGTGGCGCCAAGTCGGCCATGGCCGGCGGTGAGCTGAAGATCGGTGTCACCGTGCTGCCCACGCTGCCTCGCGACCCGGGCGACCGCAACCGGACCAGCCCGTTCGCGTTCACCGGCAACAAGTTCGAATTCCGCGCCGTCGGCTCGGCCCAGTCCATTGCCGGCCCGATCGTGGTGCTCAATACGATCGTTGCCGAGATCGTCGATGAGTTCGCCACCCAGCTCGAGCAGGCCGTTGCCACCAAGAAAGACCTCAACACCGAGATCCAGAAGCTCTTGCAGGCCGCCGTCAAGGAGAGCAAGTCGGTCCTCTTCAATGGCGACAACTACAGCGAAGCCTGGCAGATCGAGGCCGAGCGCCGCGGCCTGCCCAACCGGCGGACCACCATCGACAGCCTGCCTGACCTGGTCTCACCCAAGGCCGTCGCTCTGTTTACCAAGTATGGCGTTCTGAGCGAGCGCGAGCTGCACTCGCGGTACGAGATCTTCCTGGAAAGCTATCACAAGACGATCAACATCGAGTCGCAGTTGACGATCCAGATCGCACAGCGGATGATTCTTCCCGCCGCACTCCGCCACCAGGCCCAGGTTGCCGAGGCCATTGCCAATCTCAAGGCCACAGGCGCCACGGTTCCCAAGACGCAGTCCGCTCTTCTGAACGAGCTGGTGGGAGCCATCGAAAACCTGCAAAGCGCAACCGATCAGTTGACCGAGGCCGTCGAAGAGCCCCCCAGGGGAGATTCGCTGGACCTCGCCAAGCACTCGCGGGACGTCATCATCCCGGCCATGAGCGCCGTGCGCGCCGCTGGCGATCAACTCGAGACCCTCGTCGCCGATGATCTCTGGCCCCTGCCGACCTACCAGGAAATGCTGTTCATCAAGTGAACCGGGAATCCCTCCAGGCTCTATCGCCAGGGTGAATCGCCGATCCGAGCTTTTCCGGGTTGGCGATCGTCCCGGAGATAGAGGATAGACCGA
The DNA here is from genome assembly GCA_019237095.1 of Planctomycetaceae bacterium. GTDB lineage: Bacteria > Planctomycetota > Planctomycetia > Isosphaerales > Isosphaeraceae > Aquisphaera. The sequence continues at coordinate 1,836 of JAFAHT010000591.1, read as the reverse complement.
GAAAAACGACCTGGACTTTCCTGGTCGTAATCGACGTGAGGAATCGCCTCGGGCTAGACTACCGGTGCCGAGCGCAAAACTGAATCGTGCCAATCGATTCGAGAATGACGCGCTCGGGGAGACGGCCCATCGGGGCGCGGATCGGGGGGGGGGAACGGCGATGCGGCGCTGGGCGCTGATACTGGGCACACTCATACTGGGCACACTCATCGTGCTGAGCTTGGGATCGTGGTACGGCGTTAACCTGCTCTGGCGCGTCGAGAGGCCGATCCGGGTTGGAATTCTGCATTCGAAAACCGGTCCGCTGGCGATTAGTGAGAAGTCGATGATCGACGCGGAACTCATGGCGCTGGAGGAGATCAACCGGGAAGGGGGCATTCTGGGCAGGAAAGTCGAATGGGTGATCGCCGACGGACGATCAGATTTCAAGGTTTTCGCCCAGGAGGCACGCGCGTTGATCGAGACCGAGAAAGTCTGCGTCATCTTCGGCTGCCTGACGGGCCTTTGTCGCAGGAGCGTCAAGACGGTTGTCGAGCCGGCCAACCACTTGCTCGTCTTCCCTTCCAACTATGAGGGCATGGATATGCCCTCCAGCGTTGTCTGCACGGGGCCACTCCCCAACCAGCAGGTGATCCCGGCGGTCCACTGGTGCTTGGAGACGCTCAAGGCCCGGAAGTTTTTTCTGGCCGGTTGCTCGGAGGACACCTGGTCGATCGTGTCCAACGCAATCATCAAAGATCAGCTCAAGGCGATGGGCGCCTCATGCGTGGGCGAACGATACGTGCCGCTTGACGGGACGGGAGTCTCCGAACTCGTAGCCGCCATCAAGACCGCAGCACCGGACGTCGTGCTCAGCACAGTCCTCGGCGATGTCAACAAGCCATTATTCGAGCAGTTGAGTCGGGCGGGTCTGACGCCGGAGAAGACGCCAGTGCTTTCCTTTAGTGTCGCCGAGGAGGAACTGCGCGAGCTGCCGGTGAAGGACATGATTGGCGACTATGCGGCCTGGAGCTACTTCCAGTCGATCGACAGCCCGGTGAACCGGGCCTTCGTCCAGCGATACAAGGACAAGTACGGCCCCGACCGGACAACCAACGACTCGATTGTCGCCGCGTACAACGGCGTCAGGCTTTGGGCGCAGGCCGTCGAGGAGAACGGCACGGAGACGACAACCGAGGTGCTCAAGGTGATCCGCCATCAGAGCCTGGAAGCTCCCGAGGGGGTCGTCTCGGTCGATTCCGAGTCGCTGCACACATGGCGGCCATTCTACCTGGGAAAGGTTCGGAGAGACGGCCAGTTCGACATCGTCTGGAGTTTGCAGAAACCCGTGCGGCCGGTGCCGTACCCCGTGCTGCGGACTCGGGCGGCCTGGGATGCGTACGTTGAAAGACTGTACGCAACCTGGGGAACGCAGGATTTCAACCCTCAGACGGCGAAAGATCTGTAGGGGCCAGATTCCGACCTCCCTGGACGCTCGCCGTCGCCACCCGCAGCCCCGGCCAGGTTCACCTCCGGCGTGCGCTCAGCGAGCCAGCGGAGAAGGTGATCAAAGATCAATCTGCGTTCCGATCTCCACGATCTGATCCGTTGGCATGCCGTAGTGTCTCTCTTCTTTGCCGGCCCGCCGTGTGCCACGTCAGCACGGAACTGACCGCGACACAGGAAAAACCGACGTCCACGATGCGCCTCGGCGGACCGATCACGCTCGAGCAACTCGAAGCCGAGCATATCCGGCTCGTCCTCGAAGACACCGAAACGCGTGAAGAAGCCGCGCGAATCCTCGGCATCGACCCCAGCACGCTCTATCGCAAGCGAAAACACTTTGGCCTGTGACCC
>JAFAHT010000582.1 GCA_019237095.1 Planctomycetaceae bacterium | reverse complement strand
ATGCCGTGGCCAAGAGCTGGTTTGCGAACTGTCGAAAGGTTCTGGCGCCGGCGGGGACGTATGTGACGACGCTTCCCAATGTGGACGTCCTGTTCCAGGGGATGGTCCTTTTGCCACTCCTGAGCCTGGTGGGTCAGTATCAGCGTGCCCTGACGCTGTTCGCCAAGGCGCGCTGGCAAGACCTGGAGTACCTGGCAAGCCTGGCCGATGAGGGTAAGCTGAAGCCGGTCATCGACCGGGTCTACCTGCTTGACCAGGCGCGCGCAGCGCATGACCAGAGCGAGTCCGAGCGAACCCGTGGGAAGATCGTACTGGAGATTGGGTGAGCGGAAGGGCGCTGCTCATTCAGACATCAATGATGTAGATGTCGATATCGTTAGTGATTTTCATCAGCCCTTCGAGAATCGAGCTGCGCGTCAGCCGGCGGTACCAGGGTTGGCGGCTCTTGCCGATAACGATGACCTTGATGGCATATTCCTGGGCGAAGGCCCACATCGTGCTGGCGACGTCGGGTCCGCGGAAGGTCATGGGAATGCCGCCGAGCTGCTGGGCCAGCTCGAGGGTCTTGCTCAGGACGCGCTGGGTGGCCGCGTCGATGCGGGTCAGGTCTTCGGATGGGGTCTGGACGTAGACGGCGTACCACGGGGCGTTGAGCCGATCGGCGACGCGCGCCGTCTTGCGCAGCAAGGCGGACGCATTGGGGCTCATGCTTGAGACTCCGACCATGACCCGATCCGTCGTGGCGATCGGGGCCTGGTCGGCCTCGGCCCGCCGCGTGCGGCGATCGATCAGGTGAGCGATCTCGGTGAGCGTGATCTCGCGGAGCCGGGTCAGGTTGGCCGGGGTGAAGAAGTGCTCCAGCGAGGAGTTGACCCGGTCCTCGGGGTAGATCTTGCCGGTTTTCAGTCGCTCGATGAGGTCCTCGACGGAGACATCGACGTTGACGATCTGGTCGGCCTCGGCCAGAACGCGATCGGGGAAGCGCTCCTTGACCTTGACGCCGGTGGTCCGCTCGATCTCGTCGTACAGGCTCTCGAGGTGCTGGATGTTGACCGTCGTGATCACGTGGATTCCGGCGAACAGCAGCTCTTCCACATCCTGGTAGCGCTTGGAATGCTTGCTACCGGGAACGTTGGTGTGCGCCAGCTCATCAATCAGGCAGACCGTGGGGCGGCGAGCCAGGATGGCGTCCAGGTCCATCTCGCGGAGCTTCACGCCGCGATACTCGACGATCCGGGGAGGGACGACCTCGAGGTCCGTAATCTGTTCCAGGGTCTCGGCACGGCCATGAGTTTCCACGATCCCGATAACCACATCGACGCCTTGCTTCTTGAGCCGCTGCCCTTCGCGGAGCATCGCATAAGTCTTGCCAACCCCCGCCGCCGAGCCCAGATAGACCTTCAGCCGTCCCCGGGCCTGACGGCGGATCAGGTTCAGGAATTGCTCGGGAGTCGGGCGGGAGGGTTCGGCGATGGGCATGACCGTGCTTCGAGGTTCACTCCGAGGTGTGCACCCCATCGAGAGCCAGGTTGAGCTTCAGGACGTTGACGCGAGGAGGCGCGCCGATGATCGCGCCCGAGTGATCGATCGCCCGGCCCAGCAGCTCGCGGACTTGAGCTTCGGGAATCTGACGAGCGGCGGCAACACGACCAACCTGGTACTCCGCGGCTTCCGGGCTGATGTCGGGGTCAAGACCCGAACCCGAAGCAGTGACCAGATCGACAGGAACAGGCCGTTCCGGACTCGCCTTCAATGCCTCGACACGCTCGACAATTTTCTTGCGGAGGTCAGGGTTCTTGGTGCCCAGATTGGACCCGCCAGCGGCATCGGCCTTGTAGTCGACCGCCGAGGGACGCGGCTGGAAATAACGGTCGGACGCGAACGGCTGGGCAATCAGCTCCGAGCCGATGACCGTGCGGTCGTGATCGTAGATGAGACTCCCCTCCGCCTGATCAGGGAAGGCCAGTTGGGCCAGCCCCCAGACCACCGCCGGGTAAGCGACGGCGCAGAGAACGAAGGAGACAAGACACGCCAACAGGGCACTCACGGTTTCACGGATCATGATGGGTGATTCTCCGATCAAGTGGCTCGTAAAATCAAGACCATTGCTCAAACCATGCCAACCAGGGCCAGGAGCGGGTCGATGATGAGGTCGATGAGCTTGATGCCGATGAACGGCGCGATCACGCCGCCCAGTCCGTACCAGAGCAGGTTACGCCGCAAGAGCGCTCCGGCCCCCACGGGGCGATAGGTCACACCCTTCAGTGCGATCGGGATCAGCAGCGGGATGATGATCGCGTTGAAGATGACCGCGGCCAGGATTGCCGAGTAGGCACCCCCCTTGGTGGCCAGGCCCATGATGTCCAGGACTTTCAACTCGGGCAGCGTGACGATGAACATGGCCGGGATCACGGCGAAATACTTGGCCAGATCGTTGGCGATCGAGAACGTGGTGAGGGCTCCGCGGGTCATGAGCAATTGCTTGCCGATCTCGACGACCTCGATGAGCTTGGTCGGATCGCTGTCGAGATCGACCATGTTGCCGGCCTCCTTGGCGGCCTGGGTCCCGGAGTTCATGGCCACGCCGATATCGGCCTGAGCCAGCGCGGGGGCGTCGTTGGTGCCGTCGCCCATCATTGCCACGAGCTTGCCGCCCTGCTGTTCCTTGCGGATGTAGGCGAGCTTGGCCTCGGGAGTTGCCTGGGCGATGAAGTCATCGACGCCGGCCTCCTCGGCAATGGCCTTGGCGGTCAGCGGGTTATCGCCCGTGACCATCACAACCCGGAGGCCCATCTTGCGCAACCGGGCGAACCGCTCGCGGATGCCCTGCTTGAGGATGTCCTCGAGCTTGACCACGCCGACGATCCGGTCATTCTCGGCAACGGCCAGGGGGGTCGCCCCGTGCGAGGCGATCGCATCGACGGTCGGCTGGTATCCCTGGGGAATGACACCCCTCTGATCCTGGATGTAACGGGCGAGGGTGTCGGGCGCGCCCTTGCGGATGCGCGTGCCGTCGGGCAAGTCCACGCCGCTCATCCGCGTCTGCGCCGTGAACTCGATGAACTGCGACCCGGCGGGCACCTCGCCATCGACAGCCGTCACGGGGCGAGCGAGGTCGAGGATGCTCTTGCCCTCGGGCGTGCTGTCGGCCATCGAGGCCAGGCCGGCCAGCCGCGCCAGTTGCCGGTCGGAAACCCCGCCAAGGGGCACGAACTGGGTGGCCCGGCGGTTGCCGATTGTGATCGTGCCGGTCTTGTCCAGCAGCAGGGTGTCAATGTCGCCGGCAAGCTCGACGGCCTTGCCGCTCTTGGCGATGATGTTGGCCATGAGCGCGCGGTCCATCCCGGCAATGCCGATGGCTGCCAGCAAGGCGCCGATGGTCGTCGGGATCAAGCAGACCAACAGCGCGATCAACGTCGGGATGTCGAGGGTCAGGTCGAAATACCGGGCCATCGGGTAGAGCGCGGCCGTCACGATGAGGAAGATGAGTGAGAACGCCGCCAGCACGATCGTCAGCGCGATCTCGTTCGGGGTCTTCTGTCGGATCGCACCCTCGACCAGGGCGATCATCCGATCGAGGAAGCTCTGGCCGGGCTCGGACGTGACCTGCACGATGATCCGATCGGAGAGCACCCGGGTACCTCCGGTCACGCCCGAGCGATCGCCGCCGGCCTCGCGAATGACCGGGGCGCTCTCGCCGGTGATCGCACTCTCATCGACCGAGGCGACACCGGCGACGACCTCGCCGTCCGACGGTATGACCTGGCCCGCCTCGACCAGTACAAGATCGCCAGTGCGAAGCTGCGTCGAGGGTACGGAGTGGCCTGTGTCCGAATCGATGCTGTCCAGGCGGAACGCGGGTGTATCCTGTCGCGTTGCCCGCAGGCTGTCGGCCTGGGCCTTGCCGCGCGCCTCGGCCAGGGCCTCGGCGAAGTTCGCGAACAGGACGGTGAGCAGCAGCAAGAGTGTCAGTGCCGTCTGGTAGACGATCAAGCCTATGGCCGCGCCACCGACGATCGACTGGACCGTCACGATCGCCGTCAGCACGGTGCCAAGCTCGACCAGGAACATGACCGGGTTGCGCATCATCGATCGCGGGTCGAGCATGGCGAAGGAGCGAACAGCCGCCTGGCGGACCATCTCGGGATCGAAGATGCTCAGCCGTCGCGCGTGACGTCGCTGCATCTTGAGGGCCGTGGCCTCGGGCAAGCTCCGCTGGGGCGCACTGATCTGGGTATCTACAGTCATGAGATCAATTCCTATAGGAGAATAGTGCCGTTCTGGTTATGGCAAGAAAAGCAGTGCGTCAGCCCAGGCCCGG
>JAFAHT010000515.1 GCA_019237095.1 Planctomycetaceae bacterium | reverse complement strand
TCTCCAGCGCGGGGGCTTCGGGTGGACCCGGGACGATGCCACCAACCTGTGGTCGTATTACCTGATGTTCGTCTATGCCACTCCGCTGGGCGGCGGCTGGCTGGCTGACCGCTATCTCGGCTACCGCCGCTCGGTCTTGCTCGGCGGCCTCTTTCTTGTTGCGGGATACGCGCTGCTTGGCTGCGGCTCGATCGCGACCTTTTACCCGGCACTCGCCCTGGTCTTCGCCGGCAATGGGTTCTTCAAGCCCAACATCTCGACGATGGTCGGCAACCTCTATCCCGCCGGCAGCCGGCTCAAAGACTCGGCGTACAACATCTTCTACATGGGAATCAACATCGGTGCGCTCCTGGCGCCGATCGTCGCCGAGGGTTTGCTGCAACTCATCGCTGGAGGAGAGGTGCTCGAGGCGGCAAAGGCCGGCCAGACATTGACGGCGGACCAGGCGGCGAACCTGAGGAGCGGCTTCCTGGCCGCGTTCTTCGCGGCGGCCCTGGGGATGACCATGGGCACTGTTCTCTTCGCCGCGCTCTATCGCCGGCTGACCTCCGTCGAACGCAGCCATGCCCCGACTGCGCACGATGCGGCCGAGCTGGCCGTCACCGAAGATGTCGCGCCGGTCGTCGAAAAGTCCGCGCTTGACCAGGTGCCCGAGCGGAACCGGATCGTCGCGCTGCTGGTCGTGTACGGAATCGTCGTCGTCTTCTGGATGGTCTTCCACCAGAACGGCAGCACGATGACCTACTGGGCCGACGAGAACACGAACTGGAAAGTTTCGGGCGTCATTTCCAACTCGATCAACCCGTTCTGGATCGTCGTGCTCTCCCTTCCCCTGGTACGGGTCTGGAGCTGGCTCAACCAGCGCGGGCAGGAACCATCGACGCCGGCCAAGATGGTGATCGGCATGCTGCTGACGAGCCTGGCCTTCTTCATCCTCTTCGTTGCGGCGAAATCGGGGGGCGACCAAACTTTCCTTACCGACTCGGCAGGCAACTTCCTGAGGGATGCCAAGGGGGTTTACAAGGTCGAGCAGCATCGCATGTCGCCGCTCTGGCTGATCTCCGCCTACATGGTGATCTCGCTGGGCGAGCTCATGCTCAGCCCGATGGGTCTATCATTGGTCTCGAAGGTCGCCCCTGTCAGAATGCGCGGGCTGATGATGGGCGGCTGGTTCGTGGCGACGGCCATCGGCAACAAGCTCACAGCGATCGGCCGCCTCTGGGACCCGTGGTATCATTCGTCGTTCTGGCTGCTCTGCTCGCTCTCCGCGCTGACGATGGGAATCGTCCTGCTTCTCCTCTTGCGTCCGCTCAAGCGCGCCATGCCTGATGTCTGAGACCATCCCGAAAAAAGCCATCTAAGATCATTTCGAGGAGGTATCGCCCCATGAAACTCGCCCTTGTGTTTCTGATCGTGTTGTCCCTGACAGCGCCTCTTTTCGCGGCCGGGCGCCCCATGACCATCGACGACCTGCTGGCCATCAAGTCAGTGTCCGATCCGCAGATTTCACCCGACGGCGAATCCGTCGTTTACGTGGTGTCGGAGCTCGACCGGGCCACCGACAAGACCGACAGCACTCTCTGGTTGATCCCCACGGCCGGTGGCGAGCCGAAACGGATGACGACCGCTCCAGGGACCAACAACCACCCGCGCTGGAGCCCGGACGGCAAGACCCTGGCATTTGTCTCCAGCCGCGGCGGCTCGGCCCAGGTCTGGCTCTTGCCCGTCGAGGGGGGCGAGGCGCGGCAACTGACGAAGCTGCCGATCGACGTTTCGGGACCAATCTGGTCGCCGCGGGGAGAGCAGATCGCCTTCGCGGCCGAGGTCTATCCCGGCACGACGCCCGAGCAGACCGCGGCGAAGGACAAGGAAAAGGAAGCTTCCAAGAGCAAGGTCCGCACCTTCGACCACCTGATGATCCGGCACTGGAACGCCTGGGACGAGGGGAAGAAGAGCCACCTGTTCGTCGCCGACGCGAACACCGGCGTTGCCCGCGACCTGACGCCCAAGCTCGAGGTCAACACGCCCCCTGCCCCGTTCGGAGGCTCGACCGACTATGCCTGGTCGCCCGACGGTAAAGAGCTGGCCTTCACCGCCGAGCCGGTCAAGGACCTGGCATGGTCCACCAACACGGACATCTGGACCGTTCCGGCCGACGGCGGCGAGCTCAAGAACCTGACCGCGTCCAACCCTGCCGCCGATGCCCAGCCGTCCTACTCGCCCGACGGCACGATGCTCGCCTACGTCAGCCAGGCGCGGCCGGGCTTCGAGTCGGATCTCTGGGTCCTGCGCGTCTGGAAGCGGGATGGCAGCGAGACGATCGACGTCAGCTCCTACCTTGACCGGCCGGTGCGGTCGTACGCCTGGAGAAACGCCACGTCCCTGGCCGCCGTCATCGACAGCGAGGGGACCGAGCCGATCGTCACCTTCCGGCTCCTCGAGCCATCGGAAAACCACGACCGGATGACCGGGCGGCCGGTCTCCGGCGGGACCAGCAGCTCGATCTCGATCGGTCCCGAAGCAAGAACCCTGGCCTTCGTCCATCACACCGCCGATAAGCCCGGCGAGATCTATCTCTGGGAAGAGGGCAAGCCCAAACCCAGGGCCCTGACATCCCACAATGCCGCCCTCGTCTCCCAGCTCGAGCTGCCCGCGGTCGAGGGCTTCACGTTCCCTGGCGCCGACCACGAGCCGGTCCACGGCTGGCTGCTCCGGCCTCCCGGTTTCGACCCCAAGAAGACCTACCCAGTCGCCTTCCTGATCCACGGCGGACCGCAGGGTGCCTGGCATGACGAGTGGCACGAGCGGTGGAACTATCAGATGTTCGCCGCGCCCGGATACGCCGTCGTCGCGATCAACCCCCGCGGCTCGACCGGGTACGGCCAGAAGTTCACCGACCAGATCAGCCAGGACTGGACCGGCAAGGTTTACGAGGACCTTATGAAGGGTCTCGACTTCGCGCTTGAGCAGTACCCGTTCCTCGACAAGACCAAACTCGCGGCGGCTGGCGGCTCGTACGGCGGCTTCATGGTCAACTGGATCTGCGGGCATACCGACCGGTTCAAGGCCCTGATCAGCCACGCGGGCGTCTTCGACCTGGTCAGCATGTACGGCACGACCGAGGAGCTCTGGTTCCCCGAGTGGGAGTACGGCGGCTTCCCCTGGGACCGGGCCGAGCACTACCGCGACCGCTCACCGAGCACCTATGCCCGCGGTTTCCGAACGCCA
>JAFAHT010000475.1 GCA_019237095.1 Planctomycetaceae bacterium | reverse complement strand
CGGGAAGATCGAGTTGCTTCGCCTGCGGAGGCTGAGCCTGATCGTTGGGCCGTCGACGACGTTTTGGCGTTGTTCTGCAGTGAGTCTTTGCTCTACACTGTGTGTTCATCGGGTTAGCCTTTATGTTGTAGTGTAACTATCTACACCCTATACACTTATAACATAACAGGATGCCCGATTCAATACATATGGTGAGAAATCCGGGTTAGCGTGCTCTCAGCGCCTCGGCGACCGGTCCTAATGTACCTGATGATCCGCTTGTAACTCAGAGCGGCGAGGATCACCGCATGGCAAAGAACGTGAAGATGAATGCCAAGGCGGACTGGGAAATCATCGACTCGGCGGTCACAGAGATTGGCTTCCTGCTCGGAAGCGATCCGGCATCCGAGGCCATCAGGGATTATCTCTGGCGGGGAAAGGACCCCAAGGGCAGGAAGCTGGACCCCCATGCCAAGTTTAGTTGCCACTGGCCAACCCGACGCCTCCGAGTTGGAGCGGATCAGGATCGGCGTGGCAAATGCCAGCGCGGGAACGCCGGAAGAACGAGAAGCCGTGGCCGCGATCATCCGGGCCGCATTCAGGAGATAGGACTGCCGGACGGTTTCTCGCAGCAACCAGGCGTCCCCCCGTCGTCCTTCCTCTGCCGCAGTCGGGAGAATCATAGCAAACATCTCAGGCCGTCGCTAGCCCTGGCCTCCCGTGCCGCATCTTTGGTACGATTTGGAGACGGGCTAGCAGCCCGAATTTAGCCAGGGATCTTAGCCAGACGGATTTAGCCAGGAATCAGGAATTTTTTACCGTAAATATTCGGTTAACCCGTGTCCGATCGATCACAAGCTGATACCAGGTAATGAGTTGTGGCGACGACTCCTTGCCGGCCCAGCCAACGGTGCACGTCGCAACCAGATGGCTATCAACAGGTTACGATGCGGAGATATGGGTTAACCGAATATTTACTTTTTACCAAACGGAATCTAAAGGGCGGTATATAGTTAGGTTTTCTTGGAGAGGTGACCGAGAGGCCGAAGGTGCGGCACTGGAAATGCCGTTCGTGGCGAAAGCTGCGACGTGGGTTCGAATCCCACCCTCTCCGCTTTGACTGCAACATGGAAAGAGAGTTTTTTCGCCTCCTTCGCGATCGGAAGCCGGCTTTCCGCTTGGCTAACTCGCACCTGGCAAAAGCTCTGGCCATAATCCGCGCGCTCAGACCGCGGCCCGGACGCGGTGCTCCATCGCCAGGCGCCGCGCGCTGCTCGAGCTTCGGCTTCGTCCGCGCGACCAGGATCAGGTTCGTCCCGCGCCGCGAGTGCGGACGCGAAGACTTCGCCAATCTCGGAAGACGTCCCGGTGATGACTGCGGTAGAGTTTTCTAAGGAAACATCATACATCCCAGTCAAAGTTGCGAGAGCGAGCGTGTTCAGGACGGAAAACACTTGCCGAAGGCGACGAGCAAGCGGGGAGGCCCCTTCAGACGGACCTTCCGCGTCAGCAACGCCCAGACGAGGCTCCGCTCCTTCCGCAGGAACCCCAGCCACGCCCGACTGTCCGCCGTCACGCGCAGGTTTGGTGAGCCCACGTGCCCGTGCTCGACCCGGATCGTCTTGTCCTGGATCACCACGGTCGCCTCAGTGGGCTCTTGCCCCGTGAACGTGAAGTGGTAGGTCGCCGCCAGTCCCTCGGATTGGTTCCGCTGGAAGACGCGCGGCATGCTCTCCAGGAAGCCGCGAATCGAGCTGGGCCGCAGTCCGTTGCCGATCGGCTTGATTCTCTTGTGCGGGAATCGCTTGGCCGCATGGGCCTGGGCATCCGAGCCGGGGACCACGTAGAGCGTCTCCTCCTTCTGCTGCAACGGGTCCACGACTGCCTTGAGGAACCCCTTGCGGTCCTCAAGGAAGGGGCCGATCACGTCCTCGCCGGCCGGGCAGACTGCCATGCAGTAGGCCGCTTTGTAGTTCGGCCCGAAGCCGAGGCTCTGCCAGACGGAAGCCGTCTCGCTGTCGCTGACCCGGCGGCGGTAATCGAGGGGGTTCTTGCTTTCGACGACGTTCTCGACCCAATCGCCAAAACCGCCCAGGAACTCCCGGTAATTGTGCGTGTAACAGGCCGAGAAATCGAAATGCCCGTCGGCGCTGATCGACCCCACGGGGCAAGCCGCCACGCAGAGCTTGCACTCCAAGCACGGGTTGTAGTCCAGCCGCGAGCTCTCCTCGGAGATCTCGGCGTCGATCAGGATCGTGGCCAAGAGGATGAAGTTGCCGAACTTCGGATGGATGACGTTGTGGTGGATGCCCATCTGCCCGAGCCCCGCAGCCACGGCGACCGGCTTGTGGGAGACCACCCAGGTCTTGTCGGGAAAGTGGTCCATCTCCATAGGGAAGCCCATCGACGGGTTGACCGCCCGATGCCCCTCGTCCTCCAGGGCGGCGACGATGGAGCGGGCGACGTCATTGGTTCGATCGCCCGTGTGATGGAACTCCAGGTTGGCGACCGAGCGAGCCGGGCTGCGAATCGGCTCCCGGTTCATCTTGCAGACGATGCTCACCAGCCCCTTGGTCCAGGGATAGAGGCGGAGGATGTCCTCCCGCTGGTCATCGAGCTCGGGCCGCCCGATCGAGACGAACCCCACGTCATCGGCCCCGGCCTCGAGGCAGAGGCGGCGCAGCCATTCGGCGTCCACAACTTTGGGCGGCACCTGCGCGGGAGATTGGCGGTGCCGGATCACGGTCGGGTGGTCGTCGAGTTTGGCCATGTTGATATCCCGAAATCGAGATTCAAACCGACAAGAAAGTACGTTGTATACACAATGTGCTCTGCGAGAATCTTCGCATCGGCTGCTCAGCTCCCTCAGCTAGCTGGCGTTCCGAATCCTAGCCGAGAGGCCATCTGACGGAGGGCAGCCTCGCCGTCCTCACCGATGAGCAGCTTCGCCTCGGCCTGGGCCTTCTCCCAGGACGGCCGGATCTTGACGAGGAGCTTCTGTCCCTGCGGTGTGAGCCGGATCGTCTGGCTCCGGCCCCCATTCGGCGGGTCCGACTCCACCCAGGCGTTTCGCTTCATGAGCTCCACGTCCCGGCTCAGTGTGGACTTCTCGATCCGCAGGGACCGCGACACCTCGGCGGGGCGGGCCTTGGCCATGAGGGCAACGGCCACGAGGATGTTCGCCTGGCTGGTCCGCAGCCCGTACGGTCGGAGAGCCTCGTCGTACAGGGCCGTGATCACCCGATTGATCAGCCGCACTCGCACGGCGATGCACTCGTGCGCCATCCGACCCGCAGTTTCTTGTTTCGACAGTTTGCGCTCCATGCTTAAGTTGTATCTACAATGAACCGGATTGTCAAGGTGTCCCGCCGTCTTTTTCGATAGCCAGGACTCCGGTAACTCGAGCAGTACTTCGACGGACTTCTTAACATCCCGAGTGGTCCAGTTTTAGGGGTCCATTTCCGTCACCTTGATCAGCACCACCCCATGCCGCGGCACGCTGGCTGAGTAGCCATCGGACTGAGCCTCAAGATCCTTCTGCCTCCAAAGGTCCCGAACCTGCAGGGGCCCGTTCATTTCGAGCTCGCGCCAGCGGATCGAGACGGGTTGCTCGTCTTCGCCGACGTTGAACAGGCCGACGGCCCTGGAGCCGTCTTCGAGGGGCTTGGCCCAGACCTCGACGTCGTCGCGCTTGTAGATACGGTGCGCCTGGACCCCGAGGGGGTCCTGGTTCACCTCGATGACCTCGTCGTTGGTCAGAAGATTGAGCGTGAACTCGTCGAGCTTGGTCAGGTCGCAGCCGATCAAGAGCGGTGAGGCGAGGAGCGACCAGAGGCTGATGTGGGTGTACTGCTCGTTCGGCGTCAGGTGCGTGGGATGAAGCGCGGGGCCCCAGCCGACCCAGCCGACGACAAGCATGTCGGGATCGTTCCAGCGGCCCGGCTTGGCGTACAGCTCGTGTCCAGCCTGGGTGAAGCCGATGCCCGCCATGCTGCCCCATGAGTCAGTGATGTCGCCGGTGGTTCGCCAGCAGTTGCCGCCGACCTCGCCGCCCCATTCCCAGACGTTGTCCATGCCGTACTGGCAGAGGCTGAAGACGATGTCGCGGTTCTGGGCCCGGAGCATCCGGCCCATCAGGTCGTAAGGTTTCTTGTAGTAGGCGCGGCCGGTCCCTTTTTCGACATCACCGTAGCTGCACCAGTCGTACTTGAGGTAATCAAAGCCCCACTCGGCGAACCGCTCGGCGTCTTCCCTTTCATGCTTGTAGCTGGCCACGCAGCCGCCGCAGGTCTTCGGGCCGGGTGAGGAATAGAGACCCGCCTTCAGGCCCAGGCCGTGGATGTGATCGGTGAGTGCCTTCATGTCCGGAAACCGGGGGTTGGAGTTGATCTTGCCGCTGGGGTCGCGGTCGGGACCATGAAGAGTTGGGTCCTTGTCCTCGTTCTTGGGCATCCAGAAGTCATCGATGTTGACGTAAGTCCAGCCGTGATCGCGGAGGCCGGCCTTGACGAAGGCGTCGGCCGCGTCGCGGACGTTCTTCTCGGTCACGGCACTTGCGAAGCAGTTCCACGAGTTCCAGCCCATGGGGGGCGTGAGCGCCAGGCGGTCGCCCACGACGATGCGCAGGTCGCGGCTCGCTGTACCCAGGCTGTTGGTCACGGTGACTTTCACGCGGTACTCGCCCCGGGCGTCGAGGCTGCCGGTGATGATGCCGGTGGCCGGGTCGAGCCGGAGTCCTTCTGGCAGTCCCTCCGCCTGGTAGGCAATCGGCCGCTTTCCCGTGGCGGCGATCGTGAACAGGAATGGGCTGCCCGGCCGCACGCCGACGACTTTTGCTCCGTTGATCCGCGGCTTCGGTGAGGGTTTGGGCGTGAGCACGACGACTGGCTCGTGGTATTGCTGGATTACAAATGGCACATCACAAATGGCAAATGGCGAGTTTCAGACAGGCTTTCTCTTGAATTCCATCATCTCAACGTAGCTTGAAGAATCACCCCGAGCAAGAAGCACGTGGAGGGGTGTTCAAGGCTGGAAGTGGAAGGGTGACCGGCGAAGCAGCGACTTGTGATGTGTCGGTGCCTCATGAGAAGCTCGAGAAATTCGACCGAACACGCCGGCTCACGGCGGATCATACCCTCCCGGGTTCCAGGGATGACAGCGGGAGAGTCTGCGCAGGCCTCTGGCGAGGCCACGAACGAGTCCATACTTCTTGAGGGACTCGACCAGGTAGCGGCTGCAACTGGGCTCGAACCGGCAGACGTTGCCCAGGAGCGGGCTGAGGGTGGCCTGGTAGACGCGGATCAGGCCGATCAGAAGGGCGATGAGGATCCGGCCCGGCCACGATAGCCAGGTTCTTGGTACGTCGGTGGTCATGGCTTCGCGTCGGCCTGAGGATTGGATCGCGGGGGTTGCATCTTCAGGCGGCGTGAGAGGTCGCGCCCGAGCGCCATCAGCGATCGCCGGGCCGAGACAAAGGTCAGGTCACCGCCGCGCGGCAGGACCACCAGGTCGACGCCCGGCGGCAGCTCGGCCTTGCCCAGGCGGAAGGCCTCGCGAATAAGCCGCTTGATCCGGTTGCGGGCCGTGGCCCGGCGCACCTTCTTCCGCGACACCGAGATGCCCAGCCGGGGATGGTCCAGGCCGTTCTCGACGCCGTAGACGATGAGCACGTCATCCGAGACCGACCGTTTTCGATCGAAGGCGCGGCGGAAATCGGCCGGATCCTTGATACGCTCATGCGGCCGGAACGTCTCGTTCGGTGCCATCGCGGCCATGCTCCAACGGGCAAAGTCGGGTGGGGCGTCATCGTGCCGCCGAGCCGGGCAGGTCTGCGGAGGGCCGTGGTTGATCGTCGCCGGCCGCGGAGAGGTCGGGAAGCGAAACCGCACGCGGGGGGCCGAGACGGTCGCGAATGAGCTGGGCCCTCCGCCTGAGATGCCAGATGAGCAAGAGGCCCAGAACCGCGATGGCAACCAGGACGGTCGCAAGCAAGCTGCCGACCGCGCGGCTGAGTCGGAAGCGTGCCTCGGGCCGCTCGGCCAGGATCTGACCCAGCCGGCTTCGTTTGGGTTGGCGTTGGCCTCCGTTTCCAACCGCGCCTGAGGATTCTTGGGAATCGCGGTCAGTCATGAATCTGGGACCGCAAATGGGAGGAATGCGTCGAGTTCTCGGCCTCGGATCGGGCCTCGAGAATCTCGCGGATTTCGCTCGCCAGTTCGCCCAGGTGATGATGCAGCTCGGTCATCCGGTCGCAGAGGCTGAGGATCACTTCCACGCCGGCCAGGTTGATGCCCAGGTCGCGTTGAAAACTCATGATGGTCCAGAGCCGGCGCACCTGGGAAGGTTCATAGCCTTCCACGTTGCCGTCATGAGCGACCCGGACCAGCCCCAGCTTCTCGTAACGAACGAGCACCTTTGGCGTGACGGCCAGTTGTCGAGCGGCGAGTTCGCGAGGAATGATGGGTCGAGTCATGGCCGATCTGGCCCGGTTGGGCGCTCCATTTCTTGGACCCAGCGTTGCAAGTGACACATGGCGAATGCCAGATGGCAGATGACAAATGCCAGATGCCAGATGGCAGATGACAAATGCCCAACTGCCGGCATCAAAGACGCCTTTGCCATCCGTCATATTTCATTTGCCATGCCGCTTTCCGTACGGTTGTCTGTTCCGGAGCAATGAGCTCTCACCAGAGCCCGGCCCGGGGGTTTTGCTTGTTGTGGCCGGCGAACTCCTGGATCAATCGCCGGCTGGTGTCGTCGATGGATCTGGGCACGACGATCCTGAGCTGGACGAAAAGGTCGCCATCCGGCTTGCCGCCCGAGGCGGGAACACCCTGTCCCTTGAGTCGCAGCTTCAGTCCCGAGGAGCTTCCCGGAGGGATGGTCAGCGACTTCATGCCGTCGAGCG
Organism: Planctomycetaceae bacterium; assembly: GCA_019237095.1. Classification (GTDB taxonomy): domain Bacteria; phylum Planctomycetota; class Planctomycetia; order Isosphaerales; family Isosphaeraceae; genus Aquisphaera. The sequence goes on along the minus strand of JAFAHT010000475.1, from coordinate 1,839 downwards.
ACGGGACGTCGACCTTGGCGCCGAGGATCGCCTCGGGAACGGTGATCGGCACCTCGACCACGAGATTTCGCTCTTCACGCTTGAAGTAGGCATGGGGCTCGACGGTGATGACAATCGTCATATCGCCCCGCTGTCCTCCCTTGGGGCCCGGTTCCCCCTGTCCCTTGAGCCGGAGCTTTGCCCCGGTATCCACGCCGGGAGGTATCTTGACGACCAGGTTCTCCGTCTTGCCATCCCCACGCTGAACGTTGATTGTGGTCTCGCCGCCGCGAACGGCAGTCAGGAACGGGATGGTCAGGTGAGCCTCGACTGATCGCCCGCCTCGCTGTCTGGCCCCGCGGGAGGACCGCATCCGACCGAGCAGGTCCTCGAAGATGCCTGCGCCTCCCTCTCCCCCAGGGCCTCCGCCTGCCTGGCCGTGGGGGCCGAAGAACTCCGAGAAATCGATGGTCTCGTAACCGGGCTCTCCAAACCGTGCCGTCCACTCCGACGCGCTGGTCCGCGGCCCGGCCGCGGCCATGCCCTCGAACGCGGCGTTGCCGTAACGATCGTAGAGCGACCGCTTCTCGGGGTCCGAAAGGATATCGTAGGCCTGCTGAACTTGTTTGAACTTCTTCTCCGCGGTCTTGTCGCCCGGGTTGACATCGGGGTGGTGCTTTCGCGCCAGCGCGCGATAGGCCTTCTTGATGGCCTCTGGCGTGGCGTCGCGAGCGACCCCCAGGGTTTCGTAATAATCGTTATCGGGCATGTCGGTGAAGGACCTTGTGAACGCGCAGACCACAACATCTTGCCGGGGCGGCCATCATAAATTCATTGTATCTTGGAGTTGGCGAGGGGTTCAAGCGCGAGGCAAGTCAGAGCAGAACCCTTCCGTTTTCCGAGCCAGTCTGGGCTGCCTGATCCTGAGTGGACCGAGCTTGTCTGCGTGCCAGCTTTTGGCATGGCCAGCCCTTCGATGTCCCGTCCTCGACCACCCGGAATTGGCTTTGTTTTGCATAAAGAAGGCCGAATCAATCAGACGTTAGTTCTTTGAAGGCAGAATGTTAGTGCCGATTTCCATTGGCTTTGTTTTGCACTTTCTTGACGACCGCTTGGCCCGAGCCGCGTTCTGTTCAGTCAATCCGCGGTGAACGCGGCAGCGTTTCGAACCGTCAAGAGTTCGCGATCCCTTCTTATCTGACTTTTCCTCAAGACTTGCACGATCCGCAGATCGGCGGGTTGGTTTCCGTGTGTCAAGGAACACAGACGCCCCGCGCCGCCTTCCCGCATGGGCGGCGCGCGAGCCGCTTCTCACAGCGAATTCCCCATCCCCATGAACTCCCCCGCCCGCAGCCGTGGCTGAGGACCGCTGGTCGGGTGCTGGAGTGGAAGGCGATAGCATAATTTCCCCCTCCCCGGTTCGTGGTCCGGAATCCGCTGCGGCGGCGTTTTCTACAGTGGTCAGCCCATCACGGCACCTGACCGCCGGGCCCTTCTCAGGAGTTTACGATACGGCTGGGCTTAACGGCTGCCTGGGCACCAGATCGTAGCCCAGAGCACGGGCTTTCTTTCGGAGCGTTCGTTCGATCCGCTCATGCGTCGCCGCCTCGTACTGTTCCAGACTTTGGCTGACGTAAGCTTCGCCATGCTTGAGCATGGCATAGACGTATCGCGCCAGCTTGTGTGCCGTCGCCGTGATCGCCCCTTTGAACTTGTCAGGCGACACTAATTGTGACCCCCTGGGACGTGTACTGATCCCCACCTCCTTGATGTCTTGATCTTATCGGTTCTTGCCGCCTCGGTCTGACCCTTTTTCGATCTTCACCTCCGTTTCCGGATGGGACATCTCGGGGTCGGTAC
>JAFAHT010000414.1 GCA_019237095.1 Planctomycetaceae bacterium | reverse complement strand
CAGCAGCTCGCGTTCGAGGTCGATCTCGACCGGTGCTCGGGCTGCAAGGCGTGCGTGGCGGCCTGCCACGCCTTGAACGGACTGGACGACGGCGAAGCCTGGCGGGACGTCGGGCTCTTGGTCGGGGGCACGGCGTCGCTCCCCGTGCTCCAGCACGTGACGACAGCCTGCCACCACTGCCTCGAACCCGCCTGTCTGAGCGCGTGTCCGGTCGACGCCTACGAGAAAGACCCGGTCACGGGGATCGTCAAGCATCTCGACGACCAGTGCTTCGGGTGCCAGTACTGCACGCTCGCTTGTCCGTACGACGTGCCCAAGTTCCATCCGGGTAAGGGTATCGTTCGCAAGTGCGACATGTGCGGCGATCGGCTCCGAGCCGGGGAGGCGCCGGCTTGCGTTCAGGCCTGTCCGCACGAAGCGATTCGCATCCGCGTCGTGAACCGCGAGGACGTCCAGGCCCGCGCCGAGGCGGGCGAATTCCTGCCCGCCGCGTTCGACCCCTCGTATACGATGCCGGCCACGGTCTTCCGCTCACTGCGGCCCGGGGAACTGCGTCCGGCCGATGAGTACCTACTCAAGCCCGAGCACAACCACCTGCCGCTGGTTGTTATGCTCGTGCTGACGCAACTCTCCGTCGGCGGGTTCTTAGTCGAGCTGATCGCACGAGTGGCGGGGCGGGCCGAAGGCATCGGCTCCCCGGCATTCCTGTGGGTCTGTCTGGGCTTGGGGTTCGTGGGCCTCGGTGCCAGTCTGCTTCACCTCGGAAGGCCGCTTTACGCCTACCGCGCCATCCTGGGATTGCGGCACTCGTGGCTCAGCCGCGAGGTCGTGTCGCTCGGGCTCTTCGCGAAGCTGGCCGCTGCCTTCATGGCCGCCACGTTATTCGCGCCCGCGTGGCTCATGGACCGGCCTGGATTTCGGACGGGCCTGCTTGCCGCGGTCGTCGTGGCGGGGCTGTCCGGTGTCGGCAGTTCGGTGATGGTATATCACGTGGTCCGCCGCCCGTTCTGGCGAGCGTCATCGGCTGGGATCAAGTTCGCCGGCACGGCCGTGGTGCTCGGGCTAGCCACCGCGCTGGCTTGCGTCGCGGGCACGATGATCGGGCCGGTAAATCAGGCGACACCCTCCAACGTGCTGCCAGCGATCGCGTGCTTCCTCGCGGTTGCATCGATCCTGAAATTGTGGTTCGAGTCGGGCGACCGGCGCGAAAGAGACTGGTCTACCCCCCTAGGCCAAACGGCCCGCTTGCTCCGGGGACCGCTCAAGCGGGTGGTCGGGTGCCGGCGGTTCCTCGGCGTCACGGGGGGGCTGGTACTCCCTGCTCTGGCGGTTGTCGGAGCGATAGGTCGCGATCCCGGCGTCGCTAGCTCATCGGCCATTCTCGCGCTGGCGGCCTGCCTCGCCGGTGAGCTCCTCGAACGCTCTCTCTTCTTCACCGCCGTCGCCAGACGCAAGATGCCAGGAGTGTTCCGGTCATGAAGACAGAAAGCGATCGTAACACCTTGATCGAGCGGTTTGCCCGATTTCTTCGAGCCAGGAACGGCCGACTGACCCGAGAGCTCCTGCGTGAACCAGGAAGGTTTGGGCTCGGGCAATTGCCAGCGGCGAAGGTTCCGGATGCCACGACTGAGATGGTCTGCGGCTTCTGCTCGACAGGTTGTGGCATGACCGTGCATCTCCGAGGGGGCCAGGCGGTCAACATCAGTCCCACGACCGACTACCCGGTCAACCAAGGAACGGCCTGCCCCAAGGGCTGGGAGGCGCTCACAGTTCTCGATGCCCCCGACCGCTCGACTGTGCCCTTGCTGAGAGGGACCGACGGCCGCCGTCGGCAGGTCGAATGGGGAGAGGCGATGACGACCATGGCCTCTCGGTTTCGATCGATTCAGGCGGCCCACGGACCACAGTCGGTCGCATTCCTCAGTACCGGCCAGATCACCACTGAGGAGATGGCTCTGCTCGGGGCTGTCGCGAAATTTGGCATGGGGATGGTCCACGGCGATGGCAACACCCGCCAGTGCATGGCCACCGCGGTGGTCGCGTACAAGAACGCGTTTGGATTCGATGCCCCGCCCTTCACGTATCAGGACCTCGAAGAATCGGATTGCATCGTGCTGATCGGGGCGAACCCCTGCATCGCGCACCCAGTGCTCTGGGAGCGGGTCACGCGAAATCCGCATTCCCCTGAGATCCTCGTCATCGACCCGCGCATGACCGAAACGGCGATGGCGGCCACGCTCCACCTCTCCGTCCGCCCGAAATCCGATTTGACGCTTCTCTACGGCCTCGCTCATGAATTGCTGAAACAAAACGCGATCGACGGCGCGTTCATCGAGGAACACACGCGAGGCTTCGACGAGTTCGCGGCATTCGTGCAGCAATTCGACGCGGACCGCGTGGCCGATGCGACGGGTCTGAGCGCCCAGACTGTTCGGGACGCCGCGCTTCGGATCGCGCGGGCCCGCCGCGCCTCGTTCTGGTGGACCATGGGGGTCAACCAGAGCCACCAAGGCGTCAAGACGGCGCAGGCCGCCATCAACCTCGCCCTGATGACCGGCAATATAGGACGACCGGGGACCGGCGCCAACTCGATCACCGGTCAGTGCAACGCGATGGGCTCAAGGCTCTTCTCGAACACGACGAACCTGCTCGGCGGGCGCGATTTCACCAACCCCGCCGATCGCGCCGAAGTTGCCGCGCTGCTCGGCATTCCTTACGAACGCATTACGGCTCAGCCGAGCTGGTCCTACGACCGCATCCTTGACGGTGTTCGCTCCGGTGAGATTCGAGGTCTCTGGATCATCGCAACCAACCCAGCGCACTCCTGGATCGACCAGAACAGTTTCCGCGAAACACTTGCCAAGCTCGACTTTCTGGTGGTGCAGGATATGTATCATTCGACCGAGACGGCCGTCTTGGCCGACCTGCTCCTGCCGGCCGCGGGGTGGGGCGAGAAGGAGGGAACCTTCATCAACTCGGAGCGACGAGTGGGCCTGATCAAGAAGGTCAGCCGCGCTCCGGGCCTGGCGCTCTCGGATTTCCACATCTTCAAGCTTGCTGCTGCCTATTACGGCTGTGGCGCGTTATTCGAGGAATGGGATTCGCCCGAGTCGGTCTTTCAGATTCTCAAGCGGCTCTCGGCGGGGCGGCCGTGCGACATCACAGGGATCGCTGACTACCGCGCACTCGACCAGGCGGGGGGGGTGCAATGGCCTTACCCCTCGGAGAACCCCGACCTGAGCCAGGAGCGGAGGCTTTTTGCTGATGGCCGATTCTACCACTCGGACGGCCGTGCCCGGTTTCTCTTCGAGCAGCCGAAGGACTTGCCCGAGCCGGCGAGCACGAGCTACCCCTTTCAGCTCCTCACCGGGAGAGGTAGCGCGGCACAGTGGCACACCCAAACACGTACCGCCAAGTCGGACGTGCTCCGCAAACTTCACCCGCGCGATCCTTACGTCGAGATCCACCCGGTTGATGCCAAAGCGCTGGGCCTGACCCCCGGGGGCTGGGTAGTCGTCGAGTCAAGACGTGGGTCAGCGGTTGTCCGCGCGTTCGTCACCCCGACTATTCCCACCGGACAGATCTTCCTGCCCATGCACGACGGCTCGACGAATTTGTTGACACTCGCGGTGTTTGATCCGGAATCGCGCCAGCCTGCTTACAAGGCCTGTGCGGTGCGGATTCGAGCAGCACGCGGCGAGGAAGTCCGCGGTAACGACAATACCTCGACCTCTCATTGACCTCTTTGAAGGAGGCCTTGCGGATGCTTGTTAACGGACAGTCGCGACAGACCGTGGTAGTGGTCGGCAACGGCATGGTCGGCCATCGGTTCTGCGAACGGTTGGCAGACCAAGATACCGGGAACCGGTTTCGAATCGTGACCTTCGGTGAAGAGCGCCGAGCGGCCTACGATCGGGTCAACCTGTCGAAGTACTTTGAGAATCGCGACGCCGAACCGCTCAAGCTAGCCTGCCCGACATCATACGCTGAGAGAGGAATCATCCTCCACCTGGGCGACCGCGTCACGGCCATCGATCGCAAGCGGCGCGTGGTTGTCTCGGCGCAAGGGCGCGAGGTGGGGTACGACGTATTGGTGCTGGCCACGGGCTCGGCACCGTTCGTACCGTCGGTGCCCGGAGTCGACAAGAAAGGGGTATTCGTCTACCGGACCATCGAAGACCTGGAAAACATTCTCGACTACTCGGCAGCGGCGAGTTCGGCGGCAGTGATCGGCGGCGGCTTGCTTGGCCTGGAGGCCGCCAAGGCAGTACGCGATATGGGACTGGAGGCCCACGTCGTTGAGTTTGCCCCGAGACTGATGCCGCGGCAGGTCGACGAGACAGGCTCGAAGCTGCTGCTCGAGAAGATTGAAAGAATGAACGTCCGAGTGCACCTGGGCAAATCGACCCGCGAATTCCTGGGCAACGGCAGTGTGGAGGGCCTGGAGTTCGCCGACGGTGGACGGCTCGACGTCGACATGGTGGTGGTCTCGGCGGGTATCCGGCCTCGTGACGAACTGGCGCGGGCCTGTGGCCTCGAACTCGGCCCGCGCGGTGGTGTCGTCGTCGACGGTGCGATGCGTACATCCGATCCCGCGATCTATGCGGTGGGTGAAGTCGCCTCGCATCAAGGAATGGTTTACGGGCTGGTCGCTCCTGGGTACGAGATGGCCGAGGTCGCCGCGGCGAACCTGCTGGGCTCGGCGCGGACCTTTACCGGCTTCGACATGTCGACCAAGTTGAAGCTCATGGGGGTGGACGTCGCCAGCTTCGGCGACCCCTTCGCCGAGACGGCGGGCGCGAAGGCCTTGACGTACGAAGACCCGTTCGGAGGCGTTTACAAGAAGCTGGTCTTGAGCGCGGACGGCACCCGTCTGCTCGGGGGCGTCCTGATCGGCGACGCGTCCGACTTCGGCACACTGCTTGCCCTGTTCAAGAGCGGCAAGCCGCTGGCGGTCCCTCCCGGCGATCTCCTTTCGGCGGGCCGTAGCGCCGCGCTCGAAGGCGAGATCGACGCCCAGGTCTGCTCGTGCAACAACGTCGGCGAACGCCAGATTCGCGCGGCGATCCGGAACCAGAAGCTCACGACGATTGCCGAGGTGAAGACCTGTACCCTCGCCGGCACGGGCTGCGGCGGCTGCCTGCCGCGCGTCGCCGACCTGCTCAAGGCCGAACTGAAGGCGGCCGGCACGCGGGTCGACAACCGGCTCTGCGAGCACTTCCCCCACAGCCGCCAGGAGCTCTATCAGATCGCCCTGATCCAGCGGATCAAGACATTCGACGCCCTGATCGACGCCCACGGCAGCGGGCACGGCTGCGAGGTCTGCAAGCCGGCCGTCGCCTCGATCCTGGCGAGCCTCTGGAACGAAAACGTCCTCGATCCGTCGCACGCGACGTTGCAGGACACCAACGATCGGTTTCTCGCGAACATCCAGCGCGGCGGTACGTACTCGGTGGTCCCGCGCGTGCCGGGCGGCGAGATCACGCCGGAGAAGCTCATCGTCCTGGGCGAGGTCGCGCGCAAGTACGGGCTTTACACCAAGATCACCGGGGGCCAGCGCGTTGACCTCTTCGGGGCGCCCGTCCACCTGCTCCCCGAGATCTGGGCCGAACTGATCGCGGCGGGCTTCGAGAGCGGCCACGCCTACGGCAAGGCGGTGCGGACGGTCAAGAGCTGCGTCGGCTCGAGCTGGTGCCGGTACGGGGTCCAGGACTCGGTCGGGTTCGCCATCCGCGTGGAAATGCGCTACCGGGGGCTGCGGGCCCCGCACAAGCTCAAGGGGGCCGTTTCGGGGTGCGTCCGCGAGTGCGCCGAGGCCCAGGGCAAGGACTTCGGCCTGATCGCCACCGAGAAGGGTTACAACCTCTACGTCTGCGGCAACGGCGGCGCCCGGCCCAGGCACGCCGACCTGCTTGCCGCCGACCTCGACGAGGACACCGCGATCCGCTACCTCGACCGGTTCCTCATGTATTACATCCGGACGGCCGACCGGCTGACCCGGACCTCGGTCTGGCTCGACAACATGGAAGGCGGGATCGAGTACCTCCGCGACGTGATCGTCAATGACCGGCTCGGCATCGCCGCCGAGCTCGAGCGGCAGATGCAGGCGCAGGTGGATTCGTACCAGTGCGAGTGGAAGGCCGTCGTCGACGACCCCGAGAAGCGGCGGTTCTTCCAGCAGTTCGCCAACACCGACGAGGTCACGCCGGGAATCGAGTTCGTCTCGGAGCGCGGGCAGAAGAGGCCCGCCGACTGGCCGACGGACTTCGTGCCGAGCGACAGCCTCGAGCCCCCGCGGCCGCTCGAGGAGCCGGACGGGCTCGGACCCCGCTGGGTCCATGTCGGGTCGGTGAGCGACTTCCCCAAGGGCGGCGGCCGGGCGATCAAGCATGGCGCGGCGGAAATCGCGGTCTTCCGGTTCGAGTCGAGAGACGAGTGGTACGCCTGCCAGAACACGTGCCCCCACAGGCGCGAGAGCGTCCTGTCCCGAGGCATCCTGGGCGACCAGCAGGGCGTTGCAAAGGTCGCCTGCCCGCAGCACAAGAAAACCTTCTCGCTCGAGTCGGGTGCGTGCCTCAGCGGCGAGGCTTATCGGATCGAAGTCTTCCCGGTGAAGGTCGAGGACGACGACGTGTTCGTCGAGCTGCCGCCCGAGCGGGAGATGGAGCGCCGATCGCGCAAAACCCGTCCTTGTACCGTCGACTGCGTGTGAACCCGGAGATCCCCCTCACTGAACCCCGGAGCCTCGATCCGATGAATCTGCGTGACTTCCGCCACGCCGGCCACGCGCCGACGTTGCTCAGTGCCTTCTTGTATTTTGATGTGAGCTTCATGGTCTGGTTGCTCCCTGGTGCCCTGGCCAACTCGATCGTGCCGGATTTCGACCTGTCCGACGCCCAGAAGGGCCTCATGGTGGCGGTGCCCCTCCTGGGCGGGGCGGTGCTCCGGCTGGCGCTGGGGCTCTTGGCCGACAGGAGCGGCGCACGCCGGGCAGGCATTCTGGGGATGGCGCTCACGGCAATCCCCCTGCTGCTCGGCTGGCTCTGGGCCGATTCGTTCAACAAGATGCTGCTGGTCGGGTTGCTGCTGGGCGTCTCGGGGGCGAGTTTCGCCGCGGCCTTGCCGCTGGCGAGCCGCTGGTACCCGCCGCGGTATCAGGGGCTGGCGATGGGGATCGCGGGAGCGGGCAACAGCGGTACGGCCCTGGCCACGTTCTTCGGCCCGAGGCTCGCTCTGGCCTGGGGCTGGCACACGGTGTTCGGCCTGGCGTTGATCCCGCTGCTGTCGACCCTCGCCTTCTTCCTCGTCTTCGCCAAGGACAGCCCGGACCAGCCCGCGCCCCGACCGCTCTCGACCTATGCCGATGTGTTCAAGCTAGGCGACACCTGGTGGTTCTGTCTGCTCTACGCGATCACGTTCGGCGGGTTCGTCGGCCTCGCGAGCTTTCTCAACGTGTTCTTCCTGAGCCAGTACGGGCTCTCGCGGGTGGAGGCGGGGAACTTCGCCACGCTCTGCGTGATCGCGGGCTCGGGGCTTCGCCCCCTGGGCGGTCACCTCGCCGACCGGTTCGGGGGCGTCCGGATGCTGACGGGGCTCTACCTCGCCGTGGGCGCGACGATGCTCGGCCTGGCGACCCTTCCGCCTCTGTTCGCCGGGACAGTGCTGCTGTTCCTGGTCATGGCGACGCTCGGCTTGGGCAACGGGGCCGTGTTCCAGCTCGTCCCGCAGCGCTTCCCCAGGGAGATCGGCGTGACGACCGGCATCGTCGGGGCCGCGGGGGGCGTCGGCGGTTTCCTGCTGCCGACCGTTCTGGGGAGCTTGAGGCAGTTGACCGGCAGCTTCAGCGGCGGGTTCCTCGCGTTCGCTGTCGTCGGTGGTCTGGGCGGTGCGATGGCAATCGCTTACGCGAGCCGAGGCTGGCGCGGTATCTTCATCAACGAGGATGGGAAAGCCGCGGAGATTGCCCCTGTCCCGGTTCTGGTCCTGGCCGAGGCCCAGGGTGTTGCTTGAGCGTCGCCACCGCGGCGAGGACGAACCGGGCGTTCAGTCCATGGGAAGCGTGACGATCATGAACGACCCCTCGCCGACATCTCTCGAAGGGCTGCGCGTGGCGATCTTCGAGGCCCGAATGGCCGGTGCTCTGGCCGACCTCGTGGCCAGGCACGGAGGCGTCCCGGTCGCGGCCCCCGCGCTGCGGGAAGTCCCCCTCGGGGACAACCCGGACGCACTGGCGTTCGCCTCGAGCTTGATCGCCGGGAGCTTCGACGTCGTGATCTTCGAGACCGGG
>JAFAHT010000122.1 GCA_019237095.1 Planctomycetaceae bacterium | reverse complement strand
CCACATCCATCCGCTCCCCGGCCCCTCGAAGCCGCCCACGGCATGTTATTGTATCGCCCCACCTCCGACCGTTCGAGTTGCCTGGACGCGGAAACGGACGTTGGCGACGGCGGGCGTCGCCGACCCGATGCTGATCAGGTCCTCATCCGTCCAGGCGGATGTGCAGCTCCTTGAGCTGCTTGGCCTCGACGGTGCCGGGTGCACCCGTCATCAGGTCGGTGCCCTTGGCGGTCTTGGGGAAGGCGATGCAGTCGCGGATATTGGTCAAGCCCGAGTACAGCATGACCAGACGGTCAACCCCCAGCGCGATGCCGCCATGCGGCGGGGCACCGTTGCGCAGGGCGCTCAGCAGGAAGCCGAACTTTTCTTCGGCTTCTTCCGGGGTGAGGCCGAGGAGGGCGAAGATCTTGGACTGGATCGCCGGGTCGTAGCAGCGGATCGTGCCGCCGCCGGCCTCCTCGCCGTTGATGACCAGGTCGTAAGCCTGAGCTCGAACCTTGGCGGGATCGGAGTCCAGCAGGCCCAGGTCCTCGAACATCGGCATCGTGAACGGGTGATGCTCGGCGACGTAACGGCCTGCCTCGGCATCCCATGCCAGGAGCGGGAAGTGGATGATCCATGAGTAATGGAATGACTTCGGATCGTAAAGCGAGAGCTCGGAGGCCAGGCGGGCCCGGAGGTTAGAGAGGGCCTGGCTGGTCACCGCCTGGGTGTCGGCGACGATCAGGATCAGGTCGCCGGTCTTCGCGTCGAACCGCTCGCGAAGCTTCGCCTGGGCTTGCTGGGGGAAGAACTTGGCGGTCGGACCGGCAAAGGCGTCGGCCTCGACCTTGAGCCAGACCAAACCCTTGGCGCCAAACGAGCCGGCATACTCGGTCAGGCCGTCGAGGTCCTTGCGGCTGTAGCGCTCGGCACCCTTGGGAGCACAGAACCCCCGGATCCGATGGCCAAACTCCCTGGCCTGCTTGAGGACCTTGAACTCGGTCAGGTCGGCGATGTCGGCGACGTCTTTCAGCTCGAGGCCGTAGCGGAGGTCGGGCCGGTCGCTGCCAAACCGCTCCATCGCGTCGTGGTACTCGATTCGCGGGAGTGGAAGTGCGAGCTCCTGGCCGCTGAACTCACGGGCCATGGCGGCGACGAGAAACTCCAGCATGGACAGGACGTCCTGGTCCTCGACGAACGACATCTCGACGTCAAGCTGGGTGAACTCCGGCTGGCGGTTGGCTCTCAGGTCCTCGTCACGGAAGCAGCGGGCAATCTGGAAGTAGCGGTCGAAACCAGAGACCATCAGCAATTGCTTGTAGAGCTGGGGCGATTGCGGCAGGGCGTAAAAATGGCCAGCGTGCACCCGGCTGGGAACCAGGAAATCACGGGCGCCCTCGGGTGTGCTGCGGCCCAGGATGGGCGTCTCGACCTCGAGGAAGTTCTGCTCGCTCAAGACGTTGCGCATGAGCTGGCAAAGGCGGTGGCGGACGATGAAGATCCGCTGCATGTCGGGCCGGCGGAGGTCAAGGAAGCGATACTTCAGGCGCAGCTCCTCGTTGGGCTCGGGCCCGTGCATCTCGAAGGGCGGCGTGGGCGTGGCGTTGTACAGCACCAGCTCGGTGGCCCGGACCTCGATGGCGCCGGTCTTGAGCTTGAGGTTCTCCTTGCCGGCAAGCCGGTGGGCGACGATCCCCTTGATCCCGACCACGTACTCATTACGGAGGTCGCGCGCTCGTGCCTGCAACTCGGCGCCTGCATCGGGCTCGAAGACCACCTGGGTGACCCCATAGCGGTCGCGCAGGTCGATGAAGACCAGGCCGCCGAAATCGCGCCAGGCGTCCACCCAGCCGTTGAGCACAACGGCATGCCCGACATGACCCTTCGTCAAATCTCCGCAGGTGTGAGTCCGTTTCAGCAGCATGTTTGATTCAGTCGGAAGGAAAGAGGAGTGGCCACCTTGCCCGCAGTCTTGGTTGTCGACGATCACGATACCCCTTGCGGCCGGAAACCGTCAAGGCAACGAAGATTCGGACGAAAACCACCCGGGTGAGGTTCGCGCCCGCCGGGTTGGATCGGGATCGAACAAGGTGATAGTGTGGCGCAGACCCTCAAGAGGAAAACCGGGGCGAGGCACGGCAGAGACCATGAAGTTTGAGGCCAGCCGGGTGATTCAGACAGTGGAACAGCTTGGCGATGCTCAATTCACGGGGCCCGGTGGTCTGGCGCGCGCTGCGGACTTCATCGCGGAAGGCTTTCACGGATTTCAATGGCAAACCGATCGTCGAGAACTCCGCGGGTCGCGATTTGGCGAGCTGGTGTTCGGTCGGACCGCGGTGATTGGCTGCGCAACGCTGATCACGATTGCCGTTTTCTGCTGGCTCACTCCGGGGCAATTCAACCTGGCGCATCGCGCCGGCATGGTCCTCTGCCTGACAGCGTTACTCTGGGAATGTCTGAGGTTGGCCCATTGCCGGTATGGGGGTTGGAATTGGCCTCCCTGGGAGCGAGTTCCCTTGATCGTCGCACGTCCCACCGTGAATTGCTCCGCGGCGGTACGCGTGGTGTTCCAGGTGCCTCTGGGGGAAGTCTTGCCAGCATCACTGCCGGATCCTCGCTTCACGCTGATGATCGTTCTCTACCATGTTGTTCTCTTTCTATTGAAAGCGAAGGGTCTTCCCGGTTGGCTGTTCCTCGTTGCGGCCGGCCTCGGTCAGGCTGCGATCTGGTTCAAAGCCATTCGGGGATTCCGGCTGTTCCGGAGCAATTCGGAGTCCTCGGCGGCTTCGTCCGCGGCCGAGCGATCGGGCCCGGCGTTCTTGCTGGAGCTGGCGCGAAGCTGGCCGGTTTCAAGATCGAAGCGTCTCGAGACGATCTGCGTGGCCGCGGGAGGGCAAAGACTCGGTCATGCCGGGGCTCGAGAGGTCGTCCGCCTGCTCAAACGCGAATGGCAGGACAAGCCAACCTTGCTGGTGATCGTGCACGGGCCGGGAATTGGCCAGGAGATCGTCATCGAGGCGCGACGAAATCGACCGCTCGCCGCAACCGCCGCCGAGGACCTCTGGATCCCTCACCGCACGATGACCTCAAACCCCTTTTCCGCCCTGACTTTCCTGTGGCCGTTTCAGGACAGCTTCAAAGACTATGTGGCACTTTTTGGAGTTGGGTGTCTCGGCGAGAAAGAGACCAAGCTCGATGGCGGTGCGCTCGACCGTACCGCCCAGCTTTGCACCGAGATCTCGTTACGCTGGGTCAGGCAGCAACGTCAGAAACCGGTTCCTCCGGAGGAGGACCGCACCGCCTCCAGGTCCGTCCAGAATCCGGGATAAGTCTTGGCCACGCAGCCAGGGTCGAGGATCGTGACGCCGGGGATCTTTAATCCCGCCAGGGCGAACGACATGGCCATCCGGTGGTCTTCATAGGTGTTGATGCGGGCAGGCTGGAGCATGGCCGAGGCGGGAGGCTCGATAACCAGGCCGTCTGCGAGCTCGTCGATCCGGGCACCCAGCTTTCGAAGCTCGGCGGCGAGCGCCGCGATCCGATCCGTTTCCTTGTGGCGGATATGGCCGACGTTGCGGATTCGCGAGACGCCATCGGCGCAGAGGGCGACCACGGCCATCGTCATGACCGTATCGCTGATCGCGTTCATGTCCACGTCGACCGCGCGGAGCGGTCCACCGGTCACGGTCGTTCGATCGGGCTGCCGCTTCACGGTACAGCCCATGTGCTCGAGGATGTCCACGAACGCGAGGTCGCCCTGCAGGCTCGAGGGACCGAGCCCCTCGACGGTGATCGTGCCGCCGGTGAGCGCGGCCAGGGCGAAGAAGTAGCTGGCGGCCGAGGCGTCCGGCTCGATCGCGAAGTCGCGTCCGCGGTAATGCGCGGGGTAGACGTCGAAACGGCGAAACTTGCGGTTGCCCGTCTTGACTCCGAAGGCTTCCATCACGGCCAGGGTCATGGAGACATACGGTCGAGAGACGAGGACACCGTGCACCTCGACCGTGACCGTGTCTCTGGCATAAGGACTCGCCATCAGCAGACCGCTGAGGAACTGGCTGGAGACGTCGCCGCGCACGGTGCAGAAACCCCCGTCCATGCCGCGCGCCTCGATCGTGACGGGAGGGCAGCCCGTGCCCAGGTCGCTGCGGGCCCTGACACCCAGGTCGCGGAGGGCCGCGAGCAGGTCGGCGATCGGGCGCTGGCGCATCCGCGACGTCCCATCGAGCTGGTAGGTTCCCACCCCCGCGGCCAGCATGGCGGTGAGGAACCGCAGGCTGGTTCCCGAATTGGCGACGTCAAGGCTGGCCTGGCGGACCGGGATGCGGCCGCCGCAGCCCACAACCCGGATCTGGGCGGTCTCGGTGTCGTGGACGACCGCAATGCCGAGCGCTTTGAGAGCCTCCACCATGACCCGCGTATCCTCGCTGTCCAGAGCGCCGGTCAGTGTGCTTGGGCCATCCGCCATCGCCGCGATGGCGAGGGCGCGATTGGTCAAGCTCTTGGAGCCGGGCACGCGAACCGATGCGGCAGGCGGCGGTCCGCTCCAGGGGTCGATCGTGATTTCGGCGGGGTAAAGCAACATGGCTCGATCGATCACGATAGAGGTAAGGTTGGACCGGCGTCGGGTGTCGCGGCGGCGAGGCGACGACGCAGGTCATCAGGTGTGACGCCGATGACGAGAAACCGCTTCCGGCGCGAAGTCTCCCCGGAAATGAGAGCAATCTGTGATGAGCGACAGCCAAGGCTTTCGGCGAGCATGGCCCCGATGGCGGCATTGGCCTTGCCCTTCTCTGGCGGCGCGGTCACCGCGACGCGAAGCGCCCCTGCGCGAGTCCCAAGGACGGCATTTCGCTTCGCCCCGGGCTGAGCGTGCACGGCGAGCACCGTTCCCTGAGCATGGACCGTCAGATCGATCATGCCTCAACCCCTTCAAAAAGCGCCGAGCCCACGCGAACAAGGGTCGCACCTTCCTCGATCGCGGCCTCGAAATCGCTGGACATGCCCATCGACAGCGCGGAGAGCGGCAGGCCCGTTCGCTGCCGCAGCGCGTCCCGGGTCTGGCGGAGTTGGATGAACGAGGATCTGGCCGTCTCGGCGTCCGTGCCCCAGCCTGCAATTGTCATCAGTCCCGCGATCGGGATGCTCCGGCACGCGGCGATGGCATCGGCGTCTTCGAGGATCTTGTCCGCGGACCAGCCATGCTTGGACTCCTCGCCCGATGTGTTGACCTGCAAGCAGATCGAAGGAGGGTTGGATTCCTCGCGCGCCAGCGTGTCGAGCAGTTGTAAGAGCTTGAGCGAATCGACAGCGTGGATCATCCGCACCAGCGGCATGGTCCGCCTGGCCTTGTTGGTCTGGAGGTGCCCGATGAGATGCCAGCGCACGGGCTCTTCGAGCTCCGCCAGCGATTCGACCTTCCTCCAGAGCTCCTGGGGATAGTTCTCGCCCAGGTCGAGCACGCCCGCCGCGATCAGCGGACGGACCAGCTCCGCCGGCCACTTCTTCGTGACCGCGACCAGCTCGACCGACCCTTCAGCCCGGCCCGAGCGGCGCGCGGCCGCCGCGATCCGGCCTCGAACCGATTCCACATTCTGGCGAATTCGATCGCTGCTATTGCTCAACTATGCACGCTCGATGATACCCCGTCCGGCAAGACAACCCCGAGGGGCGTCGTCGCGACCGCCGTTGCACCAACCCCCTGGGTGACGAAATCACCGCGATTGACTATTCTCCATGATGTCCAGGCGCGGAAGTCAATGCGATTCCGTACCCCCATCACGCATTCCCTCTGTCCGGCCTCGCAAACCGCAACGAGAGCGGCGGCCGGTTGATCCTTGTTTTCCCATGAGAGGCCGGTTCGTCCCATGAAGGCATTGCTCATTGTACTCGGTCTGCTGTCGGCGCTCTTGATCGTGGTCCAACTGGTCATGGGCCTGTTGATCCGCAACGGCCAAGCTTCGTTGCGGACCGCACACTTTCATTCGGGCAGCCTGATGGTCCTGGTTGCCCTCGCATACATCGCCCTGTCGCTCTCGGCAATTCT
>JAFAHT010000063.1 GCA_019237095.1 Planctomycetaceae bacterium | reverse complement strand
CCGTGAGCCCGCTGCCAACGTTCTCGGGCTCCTGGACCTCCTGGTGGGCCCAGGTCGACTGAGCCGGATCGGGGACTTCCCGTCCACCGGTGACCACATGAAGGTCTCTTGCCGAAGGCGGGTTCCTGACCCGCCTTATCGCATTTTCTACACTCCAGAAGACGGCTGGGCGACAAGAAATTCGTATTGCAGCACACATGAAACAGGCGTCTCTCTGGAACGGGCCTCGCGGTTGCTCAGTCTCCAAGGACGGTGATCGTGAGCCGGCGGCGATGCGGAGTGGTCCGGTGCTCCCAGAGAAAGAGGCCCTGCCAGGTTCCCAGCTCGCAGCGTCCATCCTCGACCGGCAGGGAGATTGAAGCCTGAGTCAGGATCGACCGGATGTGCGCCGGCATGTCGTCGGGGCCTTCGAGATCGTGCACGAAATCGGGATCGCCATCAGCGACCAGTCGCGCGGCGAAGACCTCGAGGTCGCGGCGGACGGTCGGGTCGGCATTCTCGCAGACGATCAGCGACGCACTCGTGTGCTTCAAAAAGACGTTGCACAAGCCTCTTTTGATTCTCGACCGGCCGACGGCCTCCTGGATGGGCCCGGTGATCTCGTAAGTTGAACGGCCTCTGGTATCGATTGTCAGACTCTCGCGATGAACCATCGTGTCACTCCATAGGTTGCAGAAGTCTCCGATGCCGCCAGCTCACCGGTCTTTCAGGGATTGGCTGAACCCGTGACCGACCGGAATGTGTTTTGCTTGCACGTTTTTTCGAAATCGGTAAGGAGTTGTGATGAAACCCAATCGTGGTTCTAATTTGCTTGTCGATCCGCGAACGTTTTTTCGAAATCGGTAAGGAGTTGTGATCAAGCGGAGAGCCGGATGCCCCAGATTTTCCATCCGAGTGCAAACACGCTCTCACGGTTGACTCTCTTCGGCATGGCCGTGGGCCCGCTGGGCCTGCTGATTGTGAGTTACCTTCTGATCCGGTCTCCCTACCAGACCGGGGTGCGGGTCATTCGCGAACAGCCGGTGCCATTCTCGCACGAGCATCATGTCGGGGGCTTGGGCATCGACTGCCGTTACTGCCACACCTCGGTGGAGACCTCCTCGTTCGCGGGACTGCCGCCGACGCACACATGCATGACATGTCATTCCCAGATCTGGTCGACCAGTCCCATGCTGGAGCCCGTGCGGACCAGCCTGGCCATGAAGCAGCCCATCGTCTGGACCCGGATCCACAACCTCCCCGATTTTGTCTATTTCAACCACGCCATCCATATCCAGAAGGGGATCGGGTGCGTGAGCTGCCACGGTCGCGTTGATAAGATGCCCATCACGTGGAAGGAGGAGCCGCTGACCATGGAGTGGTGCCTGGAGTGCCATCGGCATCCCGAACGCCATCTCCGGGAGAAGCGCGAGGTCTTCAACATGGAATGGGCCCCTCCGGTCCCGGAACAGCTCGAGATCGGACGCCATTTGATCGAGCGGGAGCATATCGAAGTCGATCGGTTGACCAATTGCTCGGTGTGCCATCGATGAAACCACGACCCGACCCTGACCCGACGTTGACCGATGCCTCCTCCGTGGGGGGCGAGCTGCCGATCCTCTCGGCCGGCCCGCTCTTCTGGCGCAGCCTTGACGAGCGGGCTGAGAACGGCGCGCCCCGGCCCGATCAGGATCAAGGGTTATCCAATCTGGTGGCGCTGCAATTCGACCCCTCCAGCCGCCGGGAGTTCTTGCGATTGATGGCGGGCTCGCTGGCCCTGGGGGGCCTGAGCGGCTGCGCGATTCAGCCCACCGAGTCGATCGTACCGTACGTGGAAGCCCCCGAGCAGATCGTTCCGGGTAAACCGCTGTTCTTCAGCACGGCGGTCTCGATGAATGGGTTTGCTTGCGGCGTCTTGGTCGAGAGCCAGATGGGGAGGCCCACCAAGATTGAAGGGAACCCCGATCATCCGGCCAGCCTGGGCGCCACCGACGCTTTCGCTCAAGCCGCGGTACTCTCGTTCTACGACCCGGACCGCTCTCAAGTGGTGACGCGTGACGGCCGGGTCGAAACCTGGGACAGGTTCGAGACCCTCTTGCTGTCGCTTCGCGAGGAGAAGGCGAGGACCAAGGGCGCCGGCCTGCGGATCTTGACCCAGTCGATCACCTCTCCCACGCTGGCCGACCAGCTCCGGCGGCTGCAAGAGCAGTTCCCGGAGGCGAAGTGGCATGCCTATGAGCCCATCACACGTGACGCCGTTCACGCCGGCTGCCGGCAGGCGTTCGGCGAAGAGATGGAGCCGGTCTATCATATGGACAAGGCCGATGTGGTCGTCGCTCTCGACGCCGATTTTCTGGCGTGGGGACCGGGCCGGCTCAAGGATGCGCGGGCCTTCGCCGCACGTCGCGAGCCGGAGCAGTCTCCGCGCGATTATATCCTCGGTCGCCGGTCGGATGACGCCCCGGCCTCGGTTCCCATGAACCGGCTGTACGCCATCGAGTGCACGCCGACCATCACCGGCGCCTCGGCCGATCACCGGCTGCCCATTGCGGCGCAAGACATAGCCGCGATCGTTCGGGCCATCGCCGGTGCAGTTGGTGTCGGCGGGTCTTCCGCGCCGGTCAAGATCACGCTTCCGGATCGGCTCGCCCAGCACGACAAATGGATCGATGCGATGGTGCGTGACCTGAAGGGCGCCGGCGGAAGGGGCCTGGTCATCGCGGGCGACCCGCAGCCGAAGGAGGTCCACGCGCTGGCCCACCTGATCAACCATGCGTTGGGCAACGTGGGCAAGACCGTCGAGTACCTGCCTCGCATTGATGAAGGCCCGGCCGATCAGGTCGGCTCGCTGCGCGAGTTGATCGGCGACATCGACGCCGGTGCCGTCGACACGCTCATCATCCTCGGGGGCAACCCGGCCTACAACGCCCCGGCCGATTTCCACTTTGCCCAGGGACTCTCCGGCGGCAAGATCAGGCTGCGGATCCACCTGGGCCTGTACCACGACGAGACCGCGCAGCTCTGTCACTGGCACGTCCCCGAGGCCCACGGCCTCGAGGCCTGGGGCGATCTGCGGGCCTTCGATGGGACCGCAACGATCCAGCAGCCCTTGATCGCGCCGCTTTACGGCGGCAAGTCCGCGCTCGAAGTGCTGGCGCTTCTCCTGGGCGAGCCGGGCCGGTCGGGCCTGGAGATCGTACGCGAGTACTGGGGGCGCCAATCGCTCCCCGGCGACTTCGAATCAGCCTGGCACCAGGCCCTCCGCACGGGCACGGTCGCCGGCACGGCGCGGAAACCCAAGGCGGTCGCCCCGCGCGGCAATGACATCCCAAGCCCGGCGCCACGCGCCGGCGAGAGCGCCGGTTTGGAGCTCGTCTTCCGGCCCGACCCGGCCGTGTGGGACGGACGGTTCGCCAACAATGCCTGGCTCCAGGAGCTGCCCAGGCCACTGACGCGCCTGACCTGGGACAACGCCGCCCTGATCAGCCCGGCCCAGGCGAGCCGGCTGGGGGTCCAAGAGGGGGACGTTGTCGAGCTCCGCCAGGGTGGGCGGAAAGTGCGGATTCCGGCCTATATCATGCCGGGTCAGGCCGACCCTTCGATCACCGTCACGCTGGGATATGGGCGCCGGCGCGCGGGCCGGGTCGGCAACGGCGTCGGCGTCGACGTCTATGGGCTAAGGACGGCGGACGAACCGTGGTTCGGCTCCGGGTTCGAGGTGGTCAAGACGGGCAGGCAACACCGCCTGGCGGCCACTCAGCACCACCATCGGATGGAGGGTCGCGAGCCGATTCGAGTCGCCGGCCTCGCGACCTACCACGAGGCCAACGATTTCGCCCAGGCGCACGAGCAGGACCGGGGGCGCGGGCCGAGCCTCTTCGACGATCCGGCCCCACAAGAGCGCCACGAAGAGGGGATGGGCAACGCCTGGGGCATGGCGATCAACCTCAATACCTGTACCGGCTGCGGGGCCTGTGTCGCCGCATGCCAGGCCGAGAACAACATCCCGGTCGTCGGCCGCGACCAGGTGCTCGCCGCGCGCGAGATGCAGTGGATCCGCATCGATCGTTACTTCGAAGGCCAAAGCGAAGAAAATCCCCCGATCGACTTCCAGCCGGTGGCCTGCATGCACTGTGAAAAGGCCCCTTGCGAGATCGTCTGCCCGGTGGGGGCGACGACGCACAGCGCCGAGGGGCTCAACGAGATGACGTACAACCGGTGCGTCGGCACGCGATACTGCTCGAACAATTGCCCGTACAAGGTGCGTCGGTTCAACTTCTTCCAGTATTCCGACGAGGAGACACCCAGCCTGAAGCTGATGCGGAACCCCGACGTGACCGTGCGGCCGCGCGGGGTGATGGAGAAATGCACGTACTGCGTCCAGCGGATCAACGAGGTGCGGATCGCCGCTGAGATCCAGGATCGCACCGTCAGGGGCGACGAGGTCGTGACCGCGTGCCAGGCCGTCTGTCCCAGCCGGGCCATCGTCTTCGGCGACATCAACGACAAGCAGAGCGCTGTGGCCAAGGCCAAGGCCAGCCCGCGCAATTACGGCCTGCTGTCGGAGCTGAACACCCGGCCGCGTACCACGTACCTGGCCAAACTGCGTAATCCCAACCCCGAGATCGAGGCCCTGACCCGCCATGACTCACAGAGATCCTGAGTCTGACAGCGCGGCAGAGGCCTCGCCGGTCCTCGCGCCCGGGCACACCTACGGTACGGTCACCGATAAGATCAGCGCGCTGGTGCTGGTCCGGCCTTACAACTGGCGCTGGTTCCT
Source organism: Planctomycetaceae bacterium (assembly GCA_019237095.1). Lineage (GTDB taxonomy): Bacteria > Planctomycetota > Planctomycetia > Isosphaerales > Isosphaeraceae > Aquisphaera. The sequence goes on along the minus strand of JAFAHT010000063.1, from coordinate 10,782 downwards.
GGGACTGGGCGTCGGCTTTGCCCTGACCATGATGTTGCTGCTGGCGATCACCGTGCTGTTGGTCCACGGCGTCGGGATCTGGGGTGTCGACGTGCCGGTGATGTGGGGCTTCGCGATCGTCAACTTCGTCTGGTGGATCGGGATCGGGCACGCCGGGACCTTGATCTCGGCGATCCTCCTCTTGCTCAAGCAGGACTGGCGGACCTCGATCAACCGGTTCGCCGAGGCGATGACCCTGTTCGCCGTGGCCTGCGCGGGGCTTTTTCCGCTCCTCCATCTGGGCCGGCCCTGGGTTTTTTACTGGCTGCTCCCTTATCCCAATACCATGGCCTTATGGCCCCAGTGGCGCAGCCCGCTGATCTGGGATGTTTTCGCTGTCTCGACGTACGCGACCGTGTCGCTCTTGTTCTGGTACGTCGGGCTGATCCCCGACCTGGCCACCTTGCGGGATCGGGCCAAGAATCGCTGGGCGGGGTACATCTACGGCTTCCTCGCCATGGGCTGGCGGGGCTCGGCGCGGCACTGGCATCGCTACCGTACGGCCTACCTGCTCCTGGCCGGTCTGGCGACGCCGCTGGTGGTCTCGGTCCACTCGGTCGTGTCGCTTGATTTCACGGTCGCGATCCTGCCGGGCTGGCACTCCACGATCTTCCCGCCCTACTTCGTCGCCGGTGCCATCTTCTCGGGATTCGCCATGGTCGTGACCATCGCCGTCCCGCTGCGGGCCGCCTACGGCCTGCACGATTTCATCACGACGCGCCACCTCGAAAACATGGCCAAGGTCATGCTGGCGACCGGCTTGATCGTGGCCTATGGCTACCTGATGGAAGCCTTCACGGCCTGGTACAGCCATGATCCGTACGAAAGGTTCGTCCAGCTCGCGAATCGACCTTTCGGTCCCTATGCTCATACCTACTGGATGATGTTAACGTGCAATGTGTTCATCCCCCAGTTGCTTTGGTTCCGATCGGTGAGGACCAGTGCTCTGGGTCTCTGGGTGCTCGCGTTCTTCGTGAACATCGGCATGTGGCTGGAGCGCTACGTGATCGTGATCACGAGCCTGCACCGCGATTTCCTCCCTTCCTCGTGGGCAATGTACCACGGGACGGTCTGGGACTATGCGACCTATTACGGCACGCTCGGCCTGTTTCTCTCCTTGATGTTCCTGTTCATCCGCTTCCTGCCGGTGATCTCGATCTCCGAGATGCGCGAGCTGGTCCACGAGACCGAGCAGGACCAGGAGCGGCGCGCGGAGCAGTTGTCAACCGAGGGGACCGTGTCATGAAAGCCGCCCCAGCCCCGACCGGTCCCTATGGACTGATGGCCGAGTTCGACCGTCCCGATGACCTTGTCGAGGCGACCCGGCGTGCCTACGAGCACGGCTACCGGATGATGGAGGCCTACACGCCGTTCCCGGTCGACGGGCTCGCCGAGGCGCTGGGGTTCCGGCACAACCGGATCGGGGCGGTCGTGCTGATCGGCGGGGTGGCCGGTGGGTTGGGCGGCTTCTTCATGCAGTGGTTCTCGGCGGTGATCCACTATCCCGTGGATATCGGCGGCCGTCCGTTCAATAGCTGGCCGGCGTTCATTCCGATCACCTTCGAGATGACCGTGCTGTTTGCAGCGCTGGCGGCGGTCGTGGGCATGCTCGGGCTGAACGGGCTGCCCCGGCCCCACCACCCGGTCTTCAACGTGCCCCGCTTCGCCCTGGCGTCGCGCAACCGGTTCTTCCTCTGCCTCCAGGCCCGCGACCCCCTGTTCGACGCGGAGGGCACGTTCCGATTTCTGGAAGAGTCCCAACCCAAGGCGATCTCCGTGGTCCCGTTTTGAACGACTGATCGAAGCCAGGTTGACACCACAATGAGACGACGAGTCGCGATCAAGAGATGGGATCGACCGAGCCGGCGGTCGTGGGCAGGCGAATTCGCCGCGATCATGGCCGTTGCCCTGCTCGTGCTCACCGGCTGCCGGAGCGAGATGTATGAGCAGCCGAGGTACGAGCCGCTCGAGCCCAGCTCGCTCTTCGAGGACGGCTCGTCGGCGCGACCGCTGGTCGCCGGCACAGTGCCGCGCGACGACCCGCGCGGCGCGCCGCCCGCCGGTGTCCCGGATGAGGTTTTCTACACGGGCTGGTCGCAAGGCAAGCTTGTCGAATCGGTTCCCTTCCCGGTTGATAGAGCGGTCCTCGAGCGCGGGCAGGAACGCTTCCGGATCTACTGCACCCCCTGCCACGGCGAGCTGGGCGACGGCCGGGGCATGATCGTCCGGCGCGGCTTCAATCCGCCACCTCCGTATGCCAGCGAAGAGCTGCGGAAGCAGCCGATCGGCCACTACTTCGATGTGATGACGCGCGGGTTCGGGACCATGTATTCCTACGCCTCCCGGGTGCCCCCGCGCGACCGTTGGGCCATCGCGGCGTACATCCGGGTGCTTCAGTTGAGCCAGCACGCGGAGGCCGCCAACCTGCCGGCCGAGGATCGGAACAAACTTCCCGCCGTGGATGAAGCTTCGGCCCCGAGGTCCCAGCCATGAGCGTCAGCACCAACATGATCGCCGAGGGTGAGCTGCGTCTCCGGCTCGACCGCTTCCAGTGGTGGGCGCTGGCCGCTGGCGGCCTGGGGCTCTTCCTGAGCCTGGCGGCCTGGTCGCTCTGGCCAGAGCAGTTCTGGCCCTCGTACCTGGTTGCTTATGTGTTCTGGGTCGGGCTTGCCCTGGGCTGCATGGGTCTGACGATGCTCCATCACCTGGTCGGCGGCTCGTGGGGCCTGGTGGTGCGCCGGCCGATGGAGTCGGGCGGGATGACGCTCCTGCCGCTGGCATTATTGTTCGTGCCGCTCGCCCTGGGCTTGTCGCAGCTCTATCCCTGGGCGCGGCCCGAGGAGGTCGCCCACGACCCGCAGCTCCAGCACAAGAGCCTCTATCTGAACGTTGGATTTTACCTGGTGCGGACCGTCGGCTACTTCGTGATCTGGTTGGTCTTCGCATCGGTCCTCAACCGCCTGTCCAGCGACCAGGACAGGCGCGCCGACCATCGCCCGAGCGGCAAGCTCCAGTGGCTCAGCGGGCCGGGTCTCGTATTGCTGTTTCTGACCGGGACTTTCTCGGCGATCGACTGGCTGATGTCGCTGGAGCCACACTGGTCCTCGACGATCTACGGCTGCTTGGTGATCGTGGGTGAGGCGCTGGCGACCTTGGCGATGATGATCGCCGTCGTGGTCTTCCTGTCCGCCGACCAGCCGATGGCCGAGGCGACGACGCCCGATCGACTCAACGACCTGGGCAACCTGATGCTGACCTTCACCATACTCTGGGCCTATATGTCGTTCATGCAGTACCTGATCATCTGGTGCGGCAACCTGCCGGAAGAGATTCCGTGGTACCTGCGGCGAACGCGCGGCGGCTGGCAATGGGTGGCGCTGGCCCTGAGCCTCTTTCATTTCTTCCTGCCGTTCTTCGTGTTGCTGTTTCGCGAGAGCAAGCGGCAGTCGCGGCTGATCGTTCAAGTGGCCATTCTGGTCCTGGCGATGCACTGGGTCGATCTGATCTGGCTGGTCGTCCCGGCGTCATCCGACCCGGCCAGCCCGCGAATCCCCTGGGTCGAGCTGCCGCTCTCCCTGGTGGCGATGCTCGGGATCGGCGGCCTCTGCACGGCGTTCTTCATCGGGCACTTGAAGGGCCGGCCGCTGATCCCACTCAACGACCCGCACCTGAACGAGGTGATCGAGCACGCCGGAGGACTTGGGCAGAGATAACTGCGATCACGGCGGCGCAGGCGTTTCACCCGCGCCGCCAAGGGCCGGAGGTTGACGACGGTGGAAGACGTATTTCCCCAGGGGCGCATTGGCGGGTCGAGACGCGGCCACGAGCCCAACACGATCGGGGTGCGGGGCATCATCATCTGCACGATCGCGCTGTTCGGCACGGGCATTGCGATCCAAGCCGTCTTCGGCTTGGTCATGAAGCACTTCGCGGATGAGGAGCATCGACTGGACTCGCTCTATCCCAGCCGGAATGCCATCGATGTCGACCAGTTTCCGACGCCGCAAGTGCAGAAGAACCCCGCGGTCGACCTGGCCGGGATGAGGGCGGAAGAGCAACGCCGCGTTAATGCCTACGGATGGGTCGACCGCAAGGCCGGGATCGCCCATATCCCCATCGAGCGCGCGATGGACATCCTCGCCAAGACGGGCCTGCCCAAGGTCGCCGCGCCTGCGCCCGTCGCGGGCGTGCCTCCGCGGACCTTCATCCCACCGGGGACGAAGAGAGAAGAGCCGAAACTCCAGACCGATCAGCCTCAATCGAAGCAGGGCCAGAAACCATGAGAGCCGCACGATCCTTCATTCTGGCGACGGTGTTCGAGCTTGCCTTCGTGGCGGGCGGCTCAGCGTCCCTCCAGGCGCAGGAGACCGCGGGCAACGTGGTGAACCAGGTGGGCTTCGATCAGAAGCTGGGCGTGCAGCTCCCGCTCGGCCTCCGCTTCCGCGACGAGTCCGGCCGTGAGTTGACTCTGGGCGACCTGTTCGGGCGCAGGCCCGTGATCCTGGCGCCGGTTTACTACCGCTGTCCGATGCTCTGCAACCAGGTATTGAACGGCCTGACTCGCAGCCTGAAGCCGCTGTCGCTCGACGCCGGCAAGGATTTCGACATCGTGGCGGTCAGCATCAATCCGGACGAGAAGCCCGAGCTGGCGGCCATGAAGAAGTTGTCATACCTGGAGCGTTATGACCGGCCCGGCAGCGAATCCGGCTGGCACTTCTTGACGGGCGAAGAGGCGTCGATCGAGGCCTTGACCCGGGCGATCGGGTTTCGATACACGTACAACCCGCGGACCCAGCTCTTTGCGCACGCGGCGGGCGTGGTCGTGGTGACGCCCGACGGCCGGGTTGCCCGCTATTTTTACGGGATCGATTTTCCGGCCAACGAACTCCAGGCCGTGCTCGAGCGGGCGCGCCAGGGCCGCGTCGGCGCACCGATCGGCCGGCTGCTCTTGCTCTGCTACGATTACGACGCGGCCACCGGCAAGTACACGCTGTCGATCCTCAAGCTGATCCGCGTTTTGGGGACCGCGACGGCGGTCGCACTGGGGAGTTTCGTGTTGGTGATGTTCCGGCGCGAGCGGAGTCAGCGCCGCGGGACGGGCCCTCGAGATGACTTCCCCGTTCAGGATGACTCGTCGGATCACCCGGCACGTCCACGCTGAGCCCGAGGCGCGCACCATGTGGAATTTTCCCTTGTTTCCCGACCAGGCATCGACCATCGCGAAGCACGTCGATGCGCTCTACTTCTTTGCGCTCGGCATCGCCGGCTTCTTCACGGCGATGATTTGTGTGCTGATTCTGGCCTTCGCCGCGCGCTATCGCCGGAAGTCGACGGCGGATCGCTTGAACCCGCCGACGGCGAGCAGGACGCTCGAGATCATCTGGATCGGCGGGCCGATGCTCTTGATGCTGACCATGTTCACCTGGGCGGCGATCCTCTTCTACAAGATGTACGACCCGCCCGTGGACGCTCTCGAAGTCTACGTGGTCGGCAAGCAGTGGATGTGGCACGCGCAGCATTCCGAGGGACGAGCCGAGATCAACGAGCTGCACGTCCCCTTGGGACGGCCGATCAGGCTGACGATGACATCCCAGGACGTGATCCACAGCTTCTTCATCCCGGCGTTCCGGGTGAAACAGGACGTGCTGCCGGGCCGCTACACCACGATGTGGTTCGAGCCGGCGAAGATCGGCCGCTATCACCTGTTCTGCGCCGAGTATTGCGGGACCAACCATTCCGCCATGGGAGGCTGGGTCTACGTCATGGAGCCGGTCGAGTTTCAGCAATGGCTCTCCCAGGCGGGGACGGGCGCGTCGATGGCCGAGCAGGGCGAACGCCTGTTCGTCCAGTACCATTGCGCCGGCTGCCACCGGGGCAGCCAGACCGTCCATGCTCCGCGGCTCGAGGGGGTCTACGGGCGGCCCGTCCCGGTCCAGCAAGGCACGGAAGTCCGGTTCACCCTGGCCGACTATCGCTACATCCGGGACTCGATCCTGCGGCCCAAATCCGAGGTGGTGGCCGGATACGAGCCGGTGATGCCCTCCTTCGAGGGCCAGATCACCGAGCCGGACCTGCTGAAGATTATCGCCTATATCAAGTCGATCGGTGCGAAGGAGGCGACTCAATGAGCGCGATGGCGGTCGAGTTTAAGGAAGATTATCTCCAGGCATACAGGCTGAAATCGTGGCTGCTGACGACCGATCACAAGCGGATCGGCTTGTTGTACATGGCCACGATCACGTTCTTCTTCTTCGTGGGTGGGGCGGCGGCCACCATCATGCGGCTCGAGTTGATGACGCCCAAGGGCGACGTCCTCCCCTCGCCGGACGCCTATAACCGCCTGTTCACGATGCACGGCGTGGTCATGATCTTCTTCTTCCTGATCCCGTCAATCCCGGCTGTGCTGGGCAACTTCCTGATCCCGCTCATGATCGGTGCCCGCGATTTGGCCTTCCCCATTCTGAACCTGCTCTCCTGGTACGTCCTCATGATCGGCGGCTCGATCGCGATCGGGATCCTGATCTTCGGCGGGGTCGACACCGGCTGGACCTTCTATACGCCGTTCAGCACGATGTTTTCCAACACGATGGTCGTGCCGGCGGCGACGGCGGTGTTCATCGCGGGCTTCTCGTCGATCTTGACCGGTCTGAACTTCATCGTGACGGTCCACACGATGCGGGCCCCTGGGATGACGTGGTTCCGGCTACCCTTGTTCGTCTGGGCCTTGTACGCAACGAGCCTGATCCAGGTGTTAGGGACCCCGGTGCTGGCCATCGCGGTCGCGCTGGTGGCCGTCGAGCGGCTGCTGCACGTCGGCATTTTCGACCCCGCCCTGGGGGGCGACCCGATCCTGTTCCAGCACCTCTTCTGGTTCTACTCGCACCCGGCGGTGTACATCATGCTCCTGCCCAGCATGGGTGTCGTCGCTGAGATCGTTCCGTGCTTCTCGCGGCGGCCGATCTTCGGCTATAAGCTGATCGCGTTTTCCAGCGTCGCCATCGCGGTCCTGGGTTTCCTGGTCTGGGGCCATCACATGTTCGTCTCGGGCCAGTCGATGTACGCGGGAATGATCTTCTCGTTCCTGAGCTTCATGGTAGCGATCCCCTCGGCGATCAAGGTCTTTAACTGGACGGCCACCATGTACAAGGGATCGGTCCGGCTGGACACGCCGATGCTTTATGCGCTGGGGTTTATCGGCCTGTTCACGATGGGGGGATTGACGGGGCTGATGCTCGCCTCGGTGGCCATCGACGTTCATGTCCACGACACGTACTTCGTCGTGGCCCATTTCCACTACATCATGGTGGGGGGCGCAGTCATGGGCTATCTGGGCGGCATCCACTTCTGGTGGCCCAAAATGAGCGGACGGATGTACTCCGAGCTGCTGGGCAAGCTCTCGGCCTTGACGGTTTTCATCGGCTTCAACCTGACGTTCTTCCCCCAGTTCGTGCTCGGCTACCTGGGGATGCCCCGCCGCTATTACGAGTATCCGGCCGAGTTCCAGGTATTGAACGTCATGTCGACGGCCGGCGCGTCGATCCTCGCGGTTGGCTACGTGCTGCCGCTGGCCTACTTGCTGTTTTCGCTGCGCAGGCCCCCTGATGCGGGCCCCAACCCTTGGCGAGCCTCGGGCCTGGAGTGGCAGACCGACTCGCCGCCCCCCGTGCACAACTTCGAGGAGATCCCGATTGTGACCAGGGGACCTTACCAATACTCTCCCGAAGGAGCCGAGGCCATCGATGGAAACGGTGACGACGCATCGCGCTAGCGGGCCGCCCGCCGCACCCAGCGACGAGCCGATCCTGGAGGTGCAATTCGACGACCTCGAGCAGCAGCACGAGGCGTCCTCCGTCGGCATGTGGGTGTTCTTGGCAACCGAGGTCATGTTTTTCGGCGGCCTGATCGCCGCTTATGCGGTCTACCGGGCGATCTCGCCCAGCGAAGTCGCGCTGGCCAGCCAGCACCTCAACGTCGGGCTGGGCTGCCTCAACACCGTGATCCTGCTGGGGAGCAGCCTCTCGATGGCTCTGGCTGTTCGAGCCGCGCAACTCCAAAGCCGCCGGAATCTGCTCTGGTTCTTGGCGATCACAGCGGCCCTAGGGGCATGCTTCCTCGGAGTCAAGGCCGTCGAGTACTATCAAGAGTACCGCGAGCACTTGATCCCCGGTTGGAACTTCCAGATTCCCGCGCAGGTGGCTGCGAAATCCTCGAGCCTTCCCCTCGACCCTCGCCGGTTCGAGATGTTCTTCGTCCTCTATTTCTTCATGACGGGGTTGCACGCGTTTCACCTGATCGTCGGGATTGCCCTGGTCAGCGTGATGGCCTTGCTGACCTGGCGGCGATGGTTTTCCGGATCTGGTGAGACCCAGATCGAAGTCACCGGCCTCTACTGGCATTTCGTCGACGTGGTGTGGGTCTTCCTCTATCCCCTTCTCTATTTAATTGATGTCCAATCATGAGTGGTCACGTCGTTTCTGTCCGAACCAATATCACTATCTTCGTTGCCCTGCTCATTTTGCTGTTCGCGACCGTCGGGGCCGCTTATCTACCACTGGAGTCTCTGCATCTTCCCCTGGCACTGACGATTGCCGCGGCCAAGGCGGTTCTGATCGGGCTCTTCTTCATGCATCTCTACTACAGGCACCACTTGACCTGGATCGTCTCAGTGGCCTCGTTGCTCTGGCTGGGGATTCTGCTTGCACTCACACTCAGCGATTATCTGTCCCGAGGTTGGCTCGACATTCCGGGAAAGTGAGGGGCGCATCGCAACCGTGGAACAGGGTCGTCGCGACGAATTCGCCCCCGGTTTGAACAAAATCAGCACCACCGGTAGAACCGGTGGGATATGGTAGAACGGGACTATCAAGAGGTGGCCGCGAAAATGAGCAGTCCCGAAATTGAATCACCCAAGAGGGGCCGACCCAGGAAGGGAGACCAAAGTGTTTGAGATCATCAAAAGCTGTTATGCGGTTCCATATCGCAATAAACGGTGTTTGAAATTCATCAAGATTCCCGCTGGTGCTATCGTGGAAGAAGCCACGCCCGAAAGCATCGCGACTCACGTCCCAGGATGCAGTATGAGAGGGACGGTGCTTATTGCTTGCCCACCCAGCTATCTTGAACTACCGGATCATCAGTTCGTGGCATTTGCTGGCTATGCATTGATCAACACCGGAGACGTGGCGCTTCTGTACGGCGAATGAAACGATCTCCGTGCCATCGAGGGTCCACCCGAGACAAGTCGTCATTGGTGACGACTTGGTGAGCAATGAGGGTAAGAGCATCAAGTACCTGATAGCAATCCTGTTGCCATCGCCTGCGTAGCGATCGCATTGCCCCGGTGGATTGGTCAAGCACCAGGTGCGCCACGGGCCGGCAGCGCCCCAGCGTTGTCGGCTCGTTTCTTCATCGACACCAGCACGCTGGCGTGTGATGGCATTACCACTACGTCGGTGTTAATCACACCATGGTTGCCGATCAGGCAGACTTGGACCGGCCCACGCGATCCCAGGAACGCACAGACGGTCGGGACGGTAGAATTGACCAGGCGATCTCCTGCGATCGCAGGGCGGCGGTCAGGGCTTCCACCGCGATCGTGTTCTGGGGCACGTTGCGCAGGCTCGCAGCAGCGCACCAGCGGGCGTGCAGATCAGCGTCGATGATCAGCGAAGCTTTGATGTGTCGGCTCTTTTGCTCTACCATGGGTTTGCTCCCTTGCGGAAGTAATAAGGCGAGAAACGGCCCCCAGATCGCACCCAGGGCCTTTCTCGTTTATCGACCGGAGCAGAGCCGCACTTGCGTACCACCTCGTAATCTCAGAACAACGTCGGCCCCACGCGCGGTGGGTACTCCACCCCGACTGGCGAGATCGGCCACGTCGTTCATAGTCACCGCGGTCTAGGACGTGCGGAAGGGCGGGGACGATGGATTGGTCAGGCACCAGGTCCACGGCGTTGTGGGGCAGCGGGCGATCGATAGAATCCAGATTTCTGGATTGTGTCCCGGTTCACCCAGCGCGATGTGCCTCCTTGGGGTCAGACCGATGTGCCTCCTTGGGGTCAGACCGATTGTGCGCCGTCGAAAGGTGTTGATCTTCAGTGGGTGCAATTCCCACCCGGCAACTGGGTCGCTCCAGCCGGTAGCTATCGGAGCGGCGGTGGAACCATTTGTGCCACCTCCGGCGGCGCCCTCGCGTCCCGTGAACTCTGGTTTGGGAGATCTGGTTCTGATCGCTACTTGTCTCTACTCTGCGGTCTGGTGACGCGTGTCAGTGGCCGTATTCCCTTTGGTGCTTCTTGCCCGAGGTGGAGCTTGGCCCGAGAGGCTTCGACCTTGTCATTGGCGACTTGCCATGCCGGGTTTTCCTGGCGTGGTATTGATCCCGTTGGGGAGACTTCAAACGTCCCCGATACCCCTCTTGGCTCGCGGCGCCTTGTGGTTTCAACACCCGCATCCGTGAACCGGAGACATCCATGGTCGTCCCAAACGAAAAGCCCAAGAAGCCAACCAAGCCCAAGACGCCAGCCAAGCCCAAGACGCCAGCCAAGCCCAGGAAGTCACGTGAGAGGTCGTTTCCCGTCCCCGTCCCCGTTTCGGCGGCGGCGCTCCATGTCATCAACCCGGACGCGGCCGGAATCGATGTTCATTCCGACATGCATATGGTCTGCGTCCCCGCCGACCGCGACGCCAACCCGGTCCGCCAGTTCGGCGCCAACACCGCCGATCTTCAGGAGATCGTCGCGT
>JAFAHT010000034.1 GCA_019237095.1 Planctomycetaceae bacterium | reverse complement strand
GGAGATGACGTCCTTCTTGCCCGCGATTTCGCCGAAAAACGCGGTGGCCAGACCGCCGCCGGCCGGCCCTGACTCCAGCAGCCGGATCGGAAAGGCACGCGCGGTTTCCGGCGACACCAGCCCGCCCGCCGAATGCATCAGCCACAGTGCGCCGCGAAATCCGCGTTGCCAGAGCTCGCGTTCGAGGCGCTGGACATACCGGTCCATTAACGGTTGCACGAACGCGTTGGCGCAGGTTGTCGCGATACGTTGATATTCCCAGAGTTCCGCCACGACGTCCGACGAGAGCGATACGGAGATGACGGGGGAAAGGGCTTTGATCGCCTCGCCGGTGGCGCGCTCATGCGCCGGGTTGCGGTACGAGTGCAGGAACCCCACGGCGATCGCCTCGACCCCGGCGGCGACGAGGGTCCGCGCCGCGTCCCGCACCTCAGCGAGATCGAGCGCCACCACGACGTTCCCATCTCGGTCGATCCGTTCCCGCACTTCCAGGCGCCGCCGCCCGGGCACCAGCGGTTCGGGATAGCGCAGAAACAAATCGTAGATGTCGTAGCGCTGCTCGGTGCCCATCTCCAGCAGGTCGCGGAATCCGGCCGTGGTGATCAGACCGAGTTTCGCGCCCTTTCGTTCGATCAGCGCGTTGGTGACAAGCGTGGTGCCGTGCACAATCTCCCCGATATCGGCGAGGCGCAGCCCAGAGGCCTCGGTGATTTCGGCCAGACCGGCGAGCGCGCCCACGGACGGGTCTTCGGGCGTCGTCAGGCACTTGTGAGGGCGAATCTCGGACCGCTCGGTATCCAACAGGATGAAGTCGGTGAATGTACCGCCGATGTCGAAGCCTATCCGGTAGCGCGCGCCCGCCGTCATGGGTTTCTCCTTTGTCGAATCGATCCTGACACTGGCTAACTGGACCGCCAAGGGGGCGCGAGCGCGCCAGCGGCCGCCGAATGACAGACCGGTCTTGTAACAATAGCCTCATTGCCGGCCATTCAGGCGCCTGGCAGCCCAGACGCCGGCGAGCAAGACGGTGGTCAGCGCGATGGTCAGCGTGGAGACCGCGGCGATCGTCGGATCGATCGCGAAGCGCAAATCGTCCCACATTCGGCGTGGCAGAGTGATCGCACCTGAACCCGAAAGAAACAACGAGACGATCAGCTCGTCGAACGACACGATGAAGGCGAACAGGCGGGCCGGCAACCGGGCGAGCCCGAGCGCCGCCAACGTGCCGAGAACCGTGGAGAGCAACACGACGAAGCTGGCGGCCAGCAGGCTGAGACACGTCGCGTTCAGCCATTCGCTGCCGCCAAGATAAGAAACTATCCGAGAACAGCCCTATCAGTGGCCAGGGGGGAGCTCCGTCCATTACGAGACCCCTCTGCCGACCCCCCTTAGTACTACTCCGTTAAATCCCATAACCTGTTGGAACTCTGAGACTTATAGCGTGCCACAGATTATTGAATTCCGACGGTTGCATATGTCGAATATGACGTAAATGCTCGCCTATTCTAGGATTGCACTATCCGACAGCATGCGTGTGGTCCTGGTCCTTGCTGAAGTCTAACGGAGTAGTATTAGGATATGGTTCCAAATTACTTCCCGACATTATGACGTTTGCGGCAGGGCACGGTAGTTGGGGTTAGGGCCATCATGCATGAGCGCCGCGTCAATCAGCCCGGACACCTGAACCTCGTAGGGGAGCCGGGCCCCCTTGTGCCTCACCACCTCCGCGGCCACCAAGTTTCCAACGGAGAGTGCTCTTGCAGGTGGAAGACCCCGTTGCATAGCAACTAGAAAACCAGCTAAGAACGCATCGCCGCCGCCGGTTGTATCTATGGCGTCAACAGGCGTCGGCTGGACTTCATATTTGGCCCCACCCATCTTGGCCCAAGCGCCTTTTTCACCCAAGGTGATCAGCAGACCGGGAACGTCGTTGTCTAAGAGCCTTACCACTTCTTCCAATTCGGCTCCTTTCGAGAGCCCGGCAAGCGCTGCAGCTTGTTCAAGATTGCCAGCAACGAGGTAGGCATTCGGAATTAGATTTTTGAACAAATCACGATATGATTCTACTTTCTCGACACTCGCGAGGGTCAGCACATAGGGAACCTTATACCGGGTAGCAAGATTCGCTGCATGTTCGATGGTGGCCGGCCCATTTTCCCCATACCCAAACGTGAAGCCGTCAATAACAAGAAGCTGCGCCGAGCGAATAACCTGCTCTTCGATTACGCGAGGCGAGATGTGGCTATTTGCACCAGCAGTCCAAACGATCGTACTCTTGCCCGTTTCACTGGAGAAGCAGAGATTGTAACCAGTCACGAGGCCTGCTTGGAGAGGGTAGAGCAACTGCAATCCGACCCGCTTGCAGTCGCCTTCGAAATGGCGTCCGAAAGGGTCATCCCCTCCAACCCCGATGAGTGCGCAATCGAGATTTGCTCGAGCTAAAAGATCAGCTGAATTTGAAACGGAGCCACCGCTTGCTGGTGGAGGAAGAGGCTCCCGGGCTTGAAGCTTCGCCCATACCTGTTCGATTTGCCTTTCGCCAACCTGCGTGTCGGAGCCTGGGTCGATCTCTAGTTCTCGAAGACCTCGGTCAGAGATAGAAATATTAAGGTCAACAGTTACTGCACTGATTGCGACTACGTGTGGCATAACAGATACCAACCACTATCCCGACCCAGTATAGCGCACGTAAGGAGCTATTCAATGGGAGCCAGATTGGGGGTTTTTGAATCGAGGCCGCTCAACCCTGCGGGACCGCCCCGCCTCCCTTGAGCCGCCGCCGATGCCGCCAGGCTCTCCAGGGTGCATCCCTCAAGCGTTTCCCGCCTACTCCGGCGAACATGAGTGCCCGCTTAACTGTATTTTCTGTTCCATTACTCCCCACGGGCCGAGTGCATCGAACTTGCTAGGCCGTTTTTTTGTTGTCTGATTCGGCAGGGCCTTCGGAGCCAACTAACTGGTAGGAAAAATCCGTGGCAACTCCGGATCCCTTTGCATGTTCGATGGTGAGCGCAACAATTCTTCCCTCGTTATCGAAATCGATATAGAGATTGTCTGCGATCTCTTTTGTCTCGACTGGCTCTTTGGTGCCTAGCTCGAGGTACATCGTATCAGTATCAGAAAAATATGTTACGTTCACCGCCTTCTCGCCTCAAAGTCCCGATCGAAAAAAGCATTGTGCACCGTGACACCATCCGGAAGCAGAATCACGCGGAGATACCGACCGGAAGCTTCCCCTATTTTACCCCAGAGCTTGATTCTTGTCAGGCGACACTAAAACTGCCCCCCCAGGCGACACTAAAACTGACCCCCTCCTGAACACTTGTTAAGGAGGGAATATGGACAACATCGACCCCGATTTGGTTAGCCTGCTTGACACCCAGGCGGACCAATCGGATCTAACAAATGTCCACCTGCGATCGACGCAGGAGGACACCAGGATGCTGGCACCGGAGGTCGTGGATCGGATCCACGAACTGTCCGGCCAAGGTCTCGGGAGCAAACGGATTGCTCGACAGTTGGGGATCTCCCGCAACTCCGCACCGGGCGAGGTGTCAGACTTTGTTTTTGGTTGTGAAACCAAAAACAAAGTCTGACACCTCGCCTCGGACACCTCGCCTCGTGACACACGGTGAATCCGCCCAACTTCGCCGGATGAGACGCGGACTGCTCGCGCTGGAATCCCCCGAGACACCGGGGCACTGTTCATCGTAGGCCCAGGAGCGCGGCTTGAACTTCAGTCTGTGGGTGGCCCCTAACGTCCTGCCTCCCTCGCCGTTCCGCGAGGCCTTCGGTGGCTGGGTGCTGGGCTCGGAGCGGTTCGTCGCTCGGCTGCGGAAGCTGGCCGGGCCGGTCCTGTCTGATCCACCGCTTCCGGGTGCTCGTCAACTGGCCGCAAGAGATCCGGAGGCCATCCTCGAGGCGGTTTGTGATCACTTCGGCC
>JAFAHT010000013.1 GCA_019237095.1 Planctomycetaceae bacterium | reverse complement strand
GCGTTGTGGACGGGGAGTTGGAACCACGCCGAGGACACCGTGCCTCACCAGCGTGTCACGGCGAAACCACCCAGTCGTGTGGGGGACAGCGATTCCACAATGTGACGAACCGGGTGCATTTAACGTGCACGCCCGGATCTGTGGGAGCTCCAGGGAGTAATCCCTGGAGCGACCCGGCCAGGCTCCCCCATGTGCGGGCGCGATGGCGCGGCTCAGAGACGTCGCCGACTCTCTTGATCGGCCGTGAGCACTGGCTCCGGGTTCTCACGTCGGCGAACACGATCGACGGTTTCCCGGGGAGAGTCGCGTAAAGGTCTCGCGGCGGGAGTCGCCGCAATCCGACCGGGTACCAGGGCAGCCACGAACTGCCGCACCGCCTCGTTGGGGAGGAACGACGCGCAGCCGACCAGCATGATCAGCCCGAACGTCCACATGCCGAGGCAGGCCCCGATCCCCACGTGCATCACGACTGCCCCGGCGAGCATCACGGGCCGCCACCGCGGCCTCCAGATCAGCACGCAGAAGAAGATCTCCCAGAGGACGGAGACGTGGGTCACGAGGTTCGACAGCCAGGGGTGCCAAGCCAGCCAGGTCATGTCGGTCGACTGGTACTCCAGGTTCGCGAACGCCCGCCACATCGCCTCGCCGTTCCACCACGCCGGCCCCTGAAGTTTCGCGGCCCCGGCGAAGAAGTAGATCACGCACATGTGCACGTTGATCAACCGTTGCGCCAGGTTGGCGGAGACGCTCGGTGCCGGCTGTGCCGCCGCCGCCCCGCGCCGCCGGAGGGCCATCCGGCGGTCGACCGACAGTGCCTGTCCGCTCTTTCCGATCGCCAGGTAGAGCGTCAGCAGGGCATTGATCTGGTCCAGGCCGAACAACGCTTCAGGTACCCGGTGTGCGAACGAGATCACGACGACCAGCGCCATGATCGAGGTCACGCGAGTCCAGAGCCCGATCGTGAACAGCGCCAGGATAAGCATCGAGACGCCGTAAGCGGGCCACATCCAATTCGAAGGAACCAACCACCAGAACGAGTAGGCGAATTGATCGCTCTGGATCGACAGCACCAGTTCCTTGCTGAGCCAAGCCGTCGGGCCGAAGAAGGCGTCCAGCGCCATCCCCCAAACGGCATGCGTGTAGAGCAGCATCAGGCCCGTCAAGATCCGCACCACACCCAGCAGTGTCGGGTCGGCCGGGGTGTACCAAAAGGCGTTCCACCACTGGGCCAGCGACCGCGCAGAGTCCGCCACGTAAACGACAGCCAGGTTCAATACTCGCCGCATCGGAAGACCCCTAAAGGTTGTTCTTCGTAGCTGGCTGGATCGTTCAGTCGCACTCCGTTACGGACCATCTCCATCGTCGGGAGGTAATGGGAGTAACGTGTCAGGCTGACTCGAGTCGCGCCATACTCGCGGCAGAGGTGCTGAGCGTAGGAGGCGTGCCATTTCTTCTGGAGCTCCGCGGGCGCGATATTCATGTGTTCGGTTAACATGAAATGCCGGTGGTAGAGCAAGCGTGGTTTGATCCCGAAGTTCGGGATCCGCCCACTGACGACCGACCCGTCGTCGCGCTCCGCCACGAAAGACAAGAGCGTGCTCTCACTCGGCTCGGGGGCGAAATAGTGGTAACCATGATTGAGGTACAGGACCTGCAGGTAAGGTTGAAACAGGGTCCATGCAGAGCGGACCAGGTCGGAAGACGGCTCGACCGACGCGGGTGCTATGATGATCGCCAAGATGTGGAAGACGAGCCAGAGGTTCACGGCCCACCGCATGAGCCTGAGACCCGTTCGTCGGGGAAAAGCAGCGGGTTCGGACGTGACAGGGGCATCGTTGGTGTGGACGGACATGTCGACATCTCCGATCCAAGAAGGTTGCCGGGAACGGGAGAAACCGGCGGGGAAGACGAGTCCTTCCGTCCTCCCCCTGCTACGCTGCGGGCTGTTGTGAGCCGGAAGCCCACCTCGGCCGAGACGAATGCCGGTTGCAGGTCAGATCTTAGCGGCTGGCGGTCTGTGTGACCGACGCAACAAGTTCCTTCGGGTTCTGACCGTCGAACGAAACCACGACATCGACTTCTTGTCCCGCCGGGACAGTGGCCTGGGCCGTCTTCGTGATCGTCTGGCCGTTGCGCACGACCTCGACTTTCACGGTGTAGTTGCTCTGATACCCCCGCTTGATCGCCGGGGTGACGAAGCGGCGCCGGGTGCCGGTAGTCGTCATGAGCTGATCCTGAAGGTAGACCTTCGCGTCCCCGGGGACCTTCACGTTCAAGTACGCAACAGCCGTGCCGGCTTTGGCGATGGGGGCGGCGGTGTACGAGGCGGTATAGTAGCCGCCGTCGGAGCCGTACGAGCCGTACGAGCCGCCGCTGGAACCGTACGAGCCGCCGCTGGAACCGTACCAGCCGTACGAGCCGCCGCTGGAACCGTACGAGCCGTACGAGCCGCCGCTGGAACCGTGCGAGCCCCACGAGCCGTGGTGGTGAAAGAGACCCCCAATGGAGCCGTGCGAGCCGCCGAAGGAACCATGCGAGCCCCATGAGCCGCCGAAGGAGCCATGCGAGCCCCAAGAGTTTGCCAAGGCCGACTGAGCCCCGCCAAAGGCGAATGCCAGCGCGCTCAGAGAAGCCACCGTGAAGGCCGACCGATGAAATTTCCTCATAGACAGTCCTCGCGAGTTGGAGATACCACTTGATGCAACGCACACACCCGATCCCGACAGGTCACGTCCGCGCCTGCCGCAGACCGGTGCCTCGGACTGCGACCCTCTTTTCCGATCCGGTTCTGGCGAAGCGTTTGCCCGTGCGCGTGCCGCCCACGGCGAGAAAGGAGCTGGAGCATGTTGCCATGCCATGACGCTCGGATACCATCGGGCACGCAACGGTCCTCGACCGCGGTAGAGTATCAGGCGATTTGGGTAATGTCAAGTATCTGGGTAGAATTTAACGAAAATCTCTGCGGAAAGAAAGCCTTCATTAGCCCGGACGCTCTTCCGCTGTTTCGGGGTGCTACACCGCTGTTTTCGCCGTAACCTTGGAGGCTGTTGGGACTTAGATCGAGGTGGCAGACATGCGAACTTCCTGAGATTAAGTCCTTGAATCCCAAAGAGTTACGTCCTGATTCAGTGTTCTAACCCCCCGAAACAGCGGAAGAGCGAGCCCGAATTATTCAAACTCAATCGAGTTCCGGGGACACCTTACCTAACTCCTTGGGCCAATTCCGGGAAACCGGAAAGCAGAAACGGACAGGTATTGCGACTTGGGTCCGACCAGCAGGCACACCAAGGGCTCGGGCGTCGACTGCCACTGGCCACAAGAGAAAGGACGATAAGTGGGCGGCGGCGAATGACGTGTGGCAAGGGATGAGTTTCCAGGAATGCGGTGATTTTTCCGTCGAAACCGCCTTGTCGGTGAAAAATAAGAGAAGGCACGATCGGTCAAATCGGGCCTCGTTCGGTCTTTGGCAACCTTTGCGCCGGTGCCCGGCTCCCCGACGCCCCGTGAACTGGCGGTGGCAGACGGAAGTGTACGAAAATACAGAATAGGACCCTGGAGTTCATGGGCAATTCGGCGGTGGGTGAGAGGCAGTAGCCAGCCTGAACTCCGGTTTTCTCTACTTTTCTCTACCACACGCCCGTCCAGTACCGGTGAAAAGTTGGTCTTGTAGAAGCTGGTTCGGGCAGTGGTCTCCTGAACCGCCGTCCTCTGCGACCGCAGATCTCCCAGTCCTCGACCGTTGGCGCGTCACGTGGAGACCTTCGCTCAACCGGACGGCAGGGGCGGGAGAACCTCGCCGAACGGCGCCGGGCAGGAACGTCAAAGGACGTTCAGCGGCCCTCGGGTGACGCCGTATTGATTGCTCGCCTTGAGATCTCGCCACTGGTCTGGTCGGTTCCTGGAGAAAGGAAGGCACAGGAAGGCACAGTAGACGCAGTGCTCCATGTGAAACATGGGTATCTGCTGGTGGATCACCACCTCGAGCCAATCAGGCGGCACGGCGTCGATCAGGTCGAAGAGCTGGGCGGAGTTGAGATCGTACGAAGCTGTGACTCGCATGGCCCCCCGACTCTTGATGATCTCGACGGTCAGGGGATTGGCCGCGTTGAGCGAGAAGTCGGCGATGAACGGGATCGATCGCTCAGCGCAGAAGTACAACCCGCCGGCGTTGCGGACAAGAATGCCGTCGGCCCCCAGCTTCGCCAGGTAGCGGAACAGGTTCGGTTCGATTGCGCGGGTTGGATCGTGCCAGCCGTTGGCACTCCGCATCTTGGCAATGATTGTTTCGGGGGGAAAGGACCGAAGGAAAGAGGAGTCCACGCACCTCCGGATCGGGCTCGCATTCCAGCCCCGACCGGGCGTATTCCGGCTCCATTTCCTCGGTACGACGAACAAGATCCCATGAGTGCCAAACGCGCCAGCAACTCTCCCGGGACGGCCAGCTCACCGGAACACGCCGTGACCAACGCGATTCTGCTCGCGGCGGCGCTGGGCTGGGGCTTCAGTCTGCTCATCCAAAGAGGGCGGCTCACCTGGCCGCCGCTGGCTCTGCTGTCCAGCCTCTCGACACTGGCCGGCTGCCTGGCCCTGGTAGGCCCGCCGATCCTGGCTCGCTCCGGCGGCAAGCAAGGAAGTCTGGGAGAGCTGGTCTGGCTGACAGGCGGTCTCCTGGTCTGGCAATTCGATATCGCGGCCGCGCTGCGGGGGTCGTCGCGAGGGTTGAACTGGGCGACCCCCCTGGGCGACCGCACGATGGGGCTGGTCATGCTGGCTGTCTTGCTGGCCGGCTGGAGATGTGGTCTGGCGGGTCGAGACTGGTCCTGGACCAACGTCATGGGCTGGGCCCTGGGAGTCTTCTGGGTCGCCATGGCCGCCGGGTCGTGGTTTCTGACGCCTGCTTCGGGTCACTCGGGTCTGGTCTGGCGCTGATCCTTGACGGTTTCTACCCCACCGATTAGCTTCAACAGCAACGCGGGCGCGCCCTGGTAGCTTCCAGCTTAGTACACTCAAACTGGATCACGATCTCATCCCGACCGTCCAGGGCCCCGGGAGGATTCGATTCGTGGCGACCGATCACAAGTCAAGCAACGTGCTGTCCCAACCTACCGAGAGCTCTCCAATCGAGAATGAGCTGCCCGCTTACAGGGCGATCAGCTCTCGAGCGGTCCTGAGCGTTCTGTGCGGGATCCTGGCCGTCTTCAGCATTGCCAGTCCCTTCTTTTACATCTTCGCCGTGCTGGCCGTGGTGCTCGGATTCACCGCCGATTGGAATATTCAGCGCTATCCTGACATCTTGACTGGCCGAGGCCTGGCCCAGACGGGGGCCGCGCTGGGCCTGATCTTCGGCCTGGGCATCTTCACCGTCTCCTCGGTTCAAGGCTTCATCCACACTCGCAACGCCGAAAGCTTCGCCAAGTACTATGCGGAAGTCTTCAAAACGGGAGATCTGGCCCATCTCTTGTGGCTCGAAATTCCTCCAGTCCAACGCAAGAAAGTTTCGGCCGAGGACGTGATGGAAAAGGCCCAGGCGGCGAAGAAGAAAGAATCCATGATGTACGAGATGAAGAACGGTCCGCTCCGAAACCTCAAGAAGCGGCTAGACTCTTCAAAAAACCAGGAGATTCACTTCGTCAAGCTCGAAGGCGAGGCCCGCGACGGCATGAACCTTGTAGCACTTGCCCTCTTCGAGGTGCACGGACCCGAGTCCAAAGATTTCCCTAAGAAGGAGGAGTATGCTCTGGCGGTTCTCAAGGGCACGTCGGAAGGCGGGAAGGGTTACGAGTGGTGGGTTGATGAGTTCCAGTATCCCTACAAGCCTGCCACCGCGACCTTGCCAGAGAAGCCGGTCGATGATGGCCACGGGCATGCTCATTGAGGCCGCAACGCGGCGGGGCACAGGAGCAAGGTCGATCCAGGGGACGCAAGTCTGCGGCCCGGCTCACAACCCGGCGGTGAACGCGGCAAAACAGTTCTCAGTCTCCCAGAGCAGAACTTCGATAACTGGCAAACCGGCGTCACGGGTCTTTTCGTAGATGAGCCGGGCGATGTTCTCCGCCGTCGGGTTCGCCTCCATCACGAAGACGCGTTCCCCGCGCTCACGGAGAAACGGCAACAAGGGATCGTCGCGGCAGAGCAACATGTTGTGGTCAAGGTTCTCATCGATCCAGCGCTGAATCTTCTGCTTGATCTCGCTGAAATCGACCAGCATTCCCCGCTCATCCAGCTCGGTGCCCTGCAAGGTGATCAAGGCCCGGCCGTTATGCCCGTGGAGATGGCGGCACTTGCCCTCGTAGTTCACCAGACGGTGCCCGTAGCAGAAATGGATCTCGCGGGTGACTCGAAACATCGTGATGCGGTTCCTGATCTGATCAGTGGGGAGTCATGATCCGCACACCATCCCCGCGGATCGAGGGCTCTCTCAAGGCAGAATAGCGGGTCCTGTCCCGAACACCCGCGTCCCGGAATCCCTTCTGCCGCTCCCCACATTTGTTACACAATCCACAGTGCATTCCGCTCACCGGATCAATGCACGAGAAAGTCAGGTGGAGAGGAAGGTCCTTTCCCCTCAGTACGACGTCTCGCTTCTGGTACTGATCGAAGGGACGAATCAGACGGGGCGTCCCCCCCATCGCGCGGCTCAGGACCGACTCCAGATCATGGAAGAAACCGGTAGTGCTATCGGGAAAGGGGTTGGAGCCCAGGCACCCCAGGGCGAGGGCACCAACATGCCTGAGCCGGCACCAGACCGACGCCTTGACCGTGAGCAGGACGTTTCGGCCGGGCAGGTAGACGGCCTCGTCAGGCGTGCCAGCGTCGGGCACGTCATCAGCGCCCGTGCTCCAATGTGGGCCGTAGATATCGCGTAGCGGCTCTTCCAGCACGGTCGGCACTTCCAGTCCCGGCGCCGGGACTGCTGCAAGGAACTCTTGCACTGCCGCCAGCTCCATCTCCTCCCACTTCAGGCCGCCGCGAATATAAAGCGGAAAGACACGGGCATGATCCCGCAGCAAATCGACGGCAAGGACCGCACTATCCAGTCCTCCACTCATCAACACGGCCACGGCCGGCTCGCGATCGACTGCCATGGAGAAGGTCAAACTCTCAGGTCGAGTGTTGGGCATGCGGATCGGCGATCCGCTATGAGCAACTATTGTAGGCCGGTGTCATCCCTCCATCAACCTGATGCCCTGGTGGGCCGGACGACTGCCGGGCCCTGGCCATCAGGGCGAGTGGCCGGTCGATGGATCATCTCGGGCACGCACTCAGCCGCTCTCCTCGTCAAGCCACGATCCTGTCGCCATGTAGCGGTCAACCCAGTCGAGTACCTCGCGCTTGCTCTGGACCCTCCCCTCGAGCTGCGCTTCGCGGATCGTCTCCAGGATCACGGCAAAATGGGCACCCGGCTCCAGACCGTGGCGCACCAGGTCGTGGCCTGTCAGCAGCGGCGGCGGGTTGATCGGGCCGGCCGGCTGGTTCTCGAGGTAATACGCACAGTAATCGACCTGCTCGGTGTCGCCCGTGGAAGCCAGGGCGTCGGCTCGGTGCAACGCCAGCAGCTCGTCGATCCCGGGCTGGGCCAGCACGCGCTTGAGCTTCGCCTCACGAAGTTTCTTGGCTTCTCCCAGGTATTGATGAAAAGCGACCAGCCAGGTGATCCGCTCGCGCTCGACATTGGACAATCGCAAGTTTCTGCACAGACGATCGGCGATCCGGCTACCGACCTGGTCATGGCTGTGAAAGCTCGTTCGCCCATGATGATTGGCGCGCGTGAATGGCTTGCCCACATCGTGAACCAGAGCAGCGAACGCGAGCGTGAAGCTGGGTCGGACGGGCAACAGCCTGAGCACAAGCATGGTGTGATCCCAAAGGTCGCCTTCCGGCTGGACCGGCTTGCCCTGAAACAGTCCCCGCATCTCGACCAGGGGGGGAAGGATGGCGGCGATCAGGCCGACCTCGAGCGCTATGTTCATGGCTTGCGCACGATTCACATGCACGAGCATCCGCCGTAGCTCCTGGGCAATCCGCTCGGGCGCGACGACGACGACCTCGCCTGCCATCGCCCTGAGCGACTGCAACGTGTTCGGCTCGATTTCGAGGTTGAACCGGGCCGCGAATCGAATGGCCCGCAGCAGCCGAAGCTTGTCCTCGCGAAACCGCTCCGCCGGGTCACCGATGGCGCGAAGGACCTGGTTGCGCAGGTCGTCAAGTCCGCCCACGTAATCAATCACCTGGTTCGATTCGGGATCCATGAACATGCCGTTGATTGTAAAATCGCGGCGGACAGCATCGAGCTCCGGAGAGCTGAAGACGACGGCAGCCGGCCGGCGGCCGTCCACGTAGGCGCTGTCACTGCGAAAGGTCGCGACTTCCACCTCGATCCCGTGCATCCGGGGATGGCGGATCCGCACCACTCCGAACGAGATCCCCACCGTGATTGCGCGGAAAGGGAGGCTCAGCATCACCTGCTCGGGAGTCGCATCGGTCGCCACATCGTAGTCGACCGGTACCAGCCCCAGCAGCAGGTCGCGTACGCAACCGCCGGCCCAGAGCGCCTGGAATCCGGCTCGACGCAAACGCAGGACGACCTCCAGGGCGAAGTCGCGACGTGCCTGGGCCTCAGACATCCGCCTCTTCCTCCCGATCGGCTGCCGGCTCCTGCCGGACCGCCAGCCTTGCTTCCGATCCCGGCCCGGGAGCCGCTCCCGAGAGCACCCGGATCGCGATCTGGGTGTCGCCGTAGCGGCGGATGTCCCACGATTCGAAGTCGGGCAGGATCTCGCCGTCCAGGGCCCGTCTCGCCTCGAGGGCGATCACCGAATCAGCGGGCAGCTTTGCGACAAGCGACCCGAGCAACTGGCTCATCTGGCGGCGGTGGATCTCGTACTCGCGGTACGGAGGATCGAGGAAAACGGCCATGGGAGCCTGCTCGACCGGCTCAAAGGTCCTGGCCCAGCGGTAAGCATCGGTGAGGTGAACCTGGGTGCGATCCTGGTATCGAAGGATGGCGATGTTGCGGTGGATCAGGCCCACGTTCTCACGGTTCTTCTCGATGAAGATCGCCCGCTCCGCGCCCCGGCTGAGCGCCTCCAGCCCCACCGCGCCGGTGCCCGCGAACAGGTCGACGGCTATCCGCCCGGGCATCAACTCGCCGACAATGTTGAAAAGCGACTCGCGAACCAGGTCGCTGGTTGGCCGCATGTCGGCCTTGGGCCGCGGCCCGTCGATCTTGTGTCCCCGGCGTTGCCCTGCGATGATCCGCATGGCGCGACGCCTCCCTTCGATCAGGGTCCGGTCTGGGTCCCCGCGGGCCTCGCGCCAGCAGGGCTTGCTCACATACCTGAATCATAAGCAGGTCAATCGCCGGCCGCTACACCACGGCCGCTCTCCGCAAGTACCGGTGCTCAAGTTTCGCGGTTAGCCCGGTTCCCCCGAAAGGTGGGAAGACGGGGAGTGTGCGCGCCGCTGAGCAAGCCAAAGCTGGTGCAGTTCCTTCAAGCTTCCAACTTTCAGATCGGCTTCCGGCGGCATCGGCACGTTATTCCGGTCATCGAGCCAGATGGTGAGCATGCCGGCGGCTCGGCCCCCGGCGATATCCGAAGGGAGATTGTCGCCGACCATTGCCGCCTCCGCGGCGCTGTGGCCCAGTCGTGCGATCGTGACCTCGAACAGGGGTCGATTGGGCTTACCGATGGAAATCGGCCGCACCCCCGACGCCACGGCAATCGCCTCGGCCAGAGCGCCGCAACCGGGATCAAACTGGTCCTCGGCCACCGGAAAGCGGGCGTCCATATTCACCGCGAAAAAGGCCGCCCCCGCGGCGACCGCGCGCGAGGCAGCGCGCAGCCGACCGAAATCGAACAAAGGATCGTTGCCCACCACCACCGCCTGGGCGCCTGCCCACTCATCGATCGACAAGACCTTGTGGCCAGCGGATTCGAGCAGATCGGCGAGGTCGCTGGTTCCCAGGGGCATGACCCGCAGAGGCCCCAGGCGACGGAGAATCTCGTCGCCGACCAGGTCGAACGCCGCAACTACATCGCTGTCGTCCGCGTCGATGCCCATCGCGGTAAGCCGCCGAGCCAGGAGCGCCGAACCGTGCCGCGACTGGTTGGACGCGAACACCACGCCCAGCCCGGCCCCGCGCAGATTCGCCACCAGCTCAGCGGCGCCTGGAAGCAATGTCGGTCCAGCCCAGATCGTGCCGTCGAGATCGAACGCGAATCCTCGAATTTCTCCCAGCGAGGACGGGTCTCCGCTCGCTCGTCTCTCCGCCATTCCCGCCTCCGATCGGGCTGACATCGGTTCCCTCGAATTCCCCGACGACTCCAAGTCTAACACGCCGTTCGTTTTTTCGAGCCTCTGGCGTCCCCATAAGGTGGCGGCCATGGTCCAGACCTTGCTAGAATCATACTTAATAGAGACGGCAACCCGACAATTGATGATCTCATGCTATCAAAAGGCGAATCGGAATGCCGGCTGAGACCCGGGTCAAGAACTCTCGAAGGAGCCTCTGATGAACTTGCTGGACCAGTTGCGTTCGATGACGGTCGTCGTGGCCGACACGGGGGATATCGAATCGATCGCCCAGTACCGGCCTCGAGACTCGACCACCAATCCTTCGCTCTTGCTGAAAGCCGCCCAGATGCCCCAGTACCGGGGTTTGCTGGAGCAAGCCATCGGCCACGCTCAGTCGGTGTCGGACGATCGCGACGCCCAGATTCGTGACTGCTCCGACATACTGGCGGTCGGTTTCGGCAAGGAGATTCTCAAGATCATTCCGGGTCGGGTCTCGACCGAGGTGGACGCCCGGTTATCGTTTGATACCGAGGCCACGATCGGCAAGGCCCATCACCTGATCGAGCTTTACGAAGCCGACGGAATTGACCGGCAGCGTATCTTGATCAAGATCGCCTCGACCTGGGAAGGAATCCGTGCCGCCAAGCGCCTGGAGCAAGAGGGAATCCACTGCAACCTGACGCTGCTCTTCAGCTTTCCCCAGGCGGTCGCCTGCGCCCATGCCAGGGTCACGCTCATCTCGCCCTTCGTTGGCCGCATCTACGACTGGTACCTGAAGGATAGGGGGGTCAAGCAAATACCGGCCACCGAGGATCCCGGGGTCCACTCGGTTCAACGCATCTACAATTATTTCAAGAAATTCGACCACAAGACCGAAGTCATGGGCGCGAGCTTTCGCAACATCGGTGAGATCGTCGAGCTGGCTGGCTGCGATCTCCTGACCATCTCGCCCGAACTGCTCGGTGAGTTACAGAAAGCCGAGGGCAAGCTCGTCCGCAAGCTGTCGGTCGAAGCGGCCAAGGCGCAAGATATCCCCGAAGTCGAGATGAACGAGAAGACGTTCCGGTGGATGCTCAACGAGGATCCCATGGCGACCGAGAAGCTTGCCGAGGGCATTCGCCGGTTCGCTGCTGATCTCGTCAAGCTCGAGGAGTACATCGCCAAGCACCTGAAGCAGCCGGTCGGTGTCTGAGCCGAGGTGGAGCTGCCGACTTCCTGACCTCCCGGCTTTCAGGATTGATCGGCTGAACTCCGTATGCCATAACCCCTATTCTGGTA
>JAFAHT010000552.1 GCA_019237095.1 Planctomycetaceae bacterium | reverse complement strand
GCACCTCGCGAGGACTTGATCCCGCGTCAGCGACCCGCACCAGTCGCGCACGATCTCGTCCACGTCCTGCCGGCTTTCCAGGCGCGTTTTCTGTTCGCCGTAGAGGCTGCTGGAGGCGAGTTCGGAACGGCCCATCGCCTCGGCCAGGCGCGCGAACAGCTTATCGGTTGTGCAGGCAATGGCCACCCACTTGCCGTCCTTCGTCGGGAAGTGACCGTAGGGGCAGGCGCTCATGATGTGCGGCCCGCGCCGCTCGCCGACGGTGCCGTACATGGCGTACGCCGGCGCGAGTTCGTCCGTGCAGCGGAAGACGGACTCGTAAAGTGCGGTGTCGATGTACTGGCCGCGGCCCGTCTTCTCCTTGTAGTGCAAGGCCAGGAGGACGCCGACGCAGCCAAAAAGGCCGGACAGATAATCGCCCAGCGTCGTCGAGCCGGGCGTGACGGGTGTGCCCTTGGGCATGCCGGAGACATACGCGAGGCCGCCGACGGCGTGGGCGATGCGGGCGAAGCCGGGCCGGTCCTTGTAGGGACCGTATTGCCCGTAACCCGAAACGCGGAGCATGATCAGTCCGGGGTTGATCTCGTGCAGCACCTCCCAGCCGAGCCCCCATTTCTCCAAAGTCCCCGGGCGGAAATTCTCACAGAGGATATCGGTCTTCTCGACCAGCGCTTTGAAGAGCCTGGCGCCCTCAGGGTGGTGCAGGTCGATGGTCACCGACTTCTTGTTGCGCGCCTCGCTCAGCCAGGTCAGCGTGTCTCCGCGGCTGGTCGGCGTGCCGAAGCGCCTGCAGGCATCGCCGCCAATCGGATGTTCCACTTTCAGCACTTCGGCGCCGAATTCACCAAGAATGGATGCGCAGTAGGGCGCCGCGATCACGGTGGCGACGTCAATGACGCGGATGCCGGTCAGCGGCAGGTCGTCCGTGCGTTCCTGAGTCATGTTAGATAATCCTTTGCTGCCGTAACTTGGTGATCTCAGCAGCCGAAAGTTCGAGCAACTCTCGCATCACCTCGTAGGTTGCGTTACCGAGCGGCGGCCCCAGATTGGCGATCCGCCCCGGTGTCTCGGACAGCGTGGGGACGACGTTGGGCACGACCACCTTGCCGACCCCGTTTTCTTCCACTTCAGCAAGGTTGCCGCGCGCCTTGAAATGTTCGTCCGCGAAGATATCGGCGATGCTGTTGAGCTTGCCAACAGGCACCTCCCTGGCAACGCATCGCTCCAACAATTGCTCGCGCGTGAGCGAGAGGGCCCACTCGGTGACGATCTTGTTGACCTCGCCGCGAGCCGCGAGCCGCTTCCGCTGCTCGCCGTACAGGCCGCTCTCCGCCAGTTCCGGGCGCTCCATCGCCTCTGCCAGCCGCTCGAACATCTTGTCGGTCGTGCAGGCGATCGCGACCCACTTCCCCTCTTTGGTGCGGAAGTGGCCGTGAGGCACGGCGACATAGCTGCCGGCCCCCTCCCGCTCGCGGATCTTGCCGAACATGGCGTAGGCGGCGGCCAGTTCATCGAGCTGACGGAAGACCGCTTCGTAGATGCCGATGTCGACGACCTGGCCGTAGCCAGTCTTGGCCTTGTGCCGCAGCGCCAGCATCACGCCGATTGCTCCATACAGGCTGGACATGTAGTCGCCCAGCGGGGCTGTACCGGGGACAACGGGCGTCTCGCCGGGGAAACCAGCCAGATAGGAGAGCCCGCCGATGGCATGCGCGATGTGCGCGAAACCGGGGCGGCGGCGGTACGGCCCCGTTTGCCCATATCCCGAAACGCACAACATCACGAGCCCCGGATTGGCCTCGCTCAGCACCTTCCAACCGAGGCCCCATTCCTCCATCGTGCCGGGGCGGAAATTCTCCACAAGGACGTCAGACTTCGAAATCAGCTTGATGAAAAGCTCGGCACCTCTGGGCCTGCGCATGTCGATCGTCACCGACTTCTTGTTGCGTGCCTCGCTCAGCCATGCGAGCGTGGCATCGCTGCGCTTCGTCGGTGCGCCGAACCGGCGCATGGGGTCGCCTCCAATGGGGTGCTCGACCTTCAGCACCTCCGCGCCGAACTCGCCCATGATCGATGCCGCGTAAGGTCCAGCGAGGAATGTGCCGACGTCGACGACGCGAATACCACTCAGCGGCAGCGGTTTCTCGGCGGCCTCACCCGGGCGTTCTTCCTCGGACGAGTGGGCCTGCGCGGCGATCTCGTTCGTCGCGGGGGTCCAGGGCTGATCGCTCGCATCGGTTCGCATTTCAACCCCCTGCGTAACGCTTGTTCAGGAGCCAAGGAGAAGGTCCGAGTTCATTTGACACCCGGCAACGTTCATTTGACACGCGGCAACGCAGAAACCCCAATTATGTTTCCCCGAACTCACCGCCGCAATCGGGCACTCGGAAAACCGGATGATGACTCCCATGAACCGAGCGAATCGTAGCTGCCGCCAGTGGGCGTACCAAACCCGTCTAGCCATGCATCTTGTACGTCTCGGCCTTGTTGCGTCCATTGGCTTAGCTCCGTCGGTTGTGCGTCAATCCCGTCTGACCTTGCCTCAGGATCGGCTGTCAGCTTGCACAATTCGCCCAATCTCAGGGCTGACGCTTTCTCAGCGAATTCACAACTTAGTGACTTACTAGTGACTTACGCCAACTACAGTTGTCTGACTTGGCGCTATCGTACCAGGGGTAGTTGATCCTTCAGATTTCGGGTAGACTTAAAACTATCGGGCCGAGTCATCCCGACTAGGTAGTGGTTATGCACCAGCCGATGGCGCGTATCCTTACTGGTGATCTCAAGCTTCTCGGCAACGCATGGTCGGGAAGGAGATCAGATTCCACGGCTGCACCGCGTCGATCTCAGCCTCACCTATTTATACGCGCCCTTTCGGCGGAAGTCAACACTAAATCCTTTGCCTGCAATAACTTACGGAATACGGTTTGCGGCAAAGACC
This sequence comes from Planctomycetaceae bacterium, assembly GCA_019237095.1. GTDB lineage: Bacteria > Planctomycetota > Planctomycetia > Isosphaerales > Isosphaeraceae > Aquisphaera. The sequence goes on along the minus strand of JAFAHT010000552.1, from coordinate 3,597 downwards.
GGCACTGTGGACCGTGATCACGGTTACGGGGAAGACGACCCGATTGTAATTGAAACATCGGACTGACGCCCTGATCACCGGACTCAACATGTAGATTTGATATGGATGACAGTATAATTTTTGCTATATGCTCTCGCTTCCTGACCCACGGGAAAGCGAGTGCAACCGCAGTAGCCACCTGGGCCCAGAGTGAGCTTGGGAGGAATGATATCACCCGCGAAAGAGTCTACCCGATAATCAAGGAAGGGATGCGGCGCGGTTTCCTGGTGCTGCGACCACCCAGAAACGAGCTGCTGGCCCAGAGGATCGCCGACAGGTATAAGGCTAGGCTCGGGAACATCCAGGTCTTGGACGTCCATGGTCCGAGTACGCTGGAACACGTAGCCTCAGCAGGGGCTGAGTTGACGCTCTCGCTCATAAAAGAATTGGGTTCCAGGAAGGACGCGGTCCATGTCGGCTTGGGTTCCGGCAATACGCTCATGATGGTCGCCAGGCAGCTCGGGCAACTCTTGAAGTCGGAGAACGACCTTCCTGATCTCGTCTTTCATGCCCTGACCTCTGGCTTCTCCGTCCGCGAGCCCATGTCAGCTCCCGTCGCCATGTTCAGTTTCTTCAACGACGCAACAACCAACGTCGGGTACGTCGGGCTTTTTTCCGAGGCGGTTGTCCGAACTGGGGATTATGAAGGGGTTGTCAGGCTACCCGGTGTAAGGGAATCGTTCGACGAAAAAAATAATATTGACATCATAATAACATCTCATGCAAGCTCAAGCAATGAGAGCGGCCAACTCTTCCAGTTCATGAAGCAGTACTCCTCCTCGGGGTTTGATGCGCTCAAGATGGAAGGTTGGGTCGGCGACGTGTTGTTCCGTCCCTACTCAGATTCGAAGCCGATCCTGATCGATTGCGGCATCCGAGCGGTCACGCTGTTCGAGATAAGCGAACTCATTGAAATATGTAAGAAAGGTGGCAGATACATAGTGCTGATTTCCGGCCCGTCGAGTCGATCCGCAACCTTCAGTATCAAGAGCGATGCCCTGAGGCCCTTGCTCAGCCAAGACCTTCGCGTCTGGACTCATCTTGTTACCGATGCTGGTACTGCTATCGAAGTTCTCCAAGATTGATTGACCGTCAGTTACCGCTAAACGAGCACAACGGGACGATTGGTGTCACGGCTGTCAGCGGCCCAAAGTCTATGAAATAAGACAGAAACCGAAACGATGGAATTCGGAGCGGCGACCACCCGAAAATGACATGCACCTCGGGAGCGCCTTCTGTGCAGGGCTGAAAACCTAGGGGTGATGTCCCGAAAACGCCTTTCATCACGCCGGTTTGAGGACTAGGATACTGGACGGGCACGGGGGTTGCCATGCCGCTCGGCGAACCCGCTGCGGATCGCGGCCCGTGGAGGAGGACGGTCATGAAGGGCGGGGTCTCCATCGAACGGCGAGCGGTGCTCCGGGTGCTGGGCGGAGCGGGGGGGGCCGCGCTCGCGATGGGGCTCGGCGCCTGTTCTCCGAGCCTTTCTTCCGACGCCCGCAAGGTGCGCATCCCCATCTCGGACCTCCCCGTAGGTGTTCGCGTCCGCGTCGTCTACGCAGGCCATCCGGTGGAGGTTCTCCGCACGGCGGAGGGCGTGACGGCCCGGTCGCTCCTCTGCACCCACATGGGGTGCGAGGTGCGCTGGAGCCAGGGGACGGAGACCTACAACTGTCCGTGCCACGGCGGGGTCTACGGCGCCGGCGGGGTGGTGGTGGCCGGGCCGCCGAGCCACGCTCTCCGGAGCGAGCCGGTCCGGATCCAGGGCGACGCCGTCGTCCTCGGGGGATGAAGCAGATGTCCCTGCGGCGGATCATTATCACCGGTGCTTCGGGCTTCGTTGGGCGCCGCCTCCTCGGCGCCTTCAAGGAGGATTTCCAGATCTATGGCCTCGCCCGACGGTCCCAGTCGCGCTCCGAGGCCCCGGTCCACTCGAACATCAGGTGGTTCCAGGCGGACATCGCCGACCGCAGGAGCATCGAGGCGGTCTTCAGACAGATCGCCGCCGAGGGCGGCGCCGAGATCGTGATCCACCTGGCCGCTTACTACGACTTCACCGGCGAGGAGCACCCCGAGTACTACCGCACCAACGTGGAGGGGCTGCGCAACATCCTCGACCTGTGCGGGCTCGTGGGTACCCGCCACTTCATCTTCTCGAGCTCGGTGGCCGCGAGCGCCTTCCCCGCGCCCCCGGCCGCCCTGACCGAGGCGAGCCTCGCCGACGGAAAGCACATCTACGCGAAGACCAAGAGGATTGGCGAGGACATGCTCGCTGAATACCGCGATGTCTTCCGCTCGGTCATCGTCCGCTTCGCCGCCCTTTTCTCCGACTGGTGCGAGTACCCGCCGCTCTACATGTTCCTGGACACGTGGCTCTCGAGCCGGTGGAATCACCGCGTGCTGGGCGGCATGGGGCAGTCCGCTATCCCGTACCTCCACGTGCATGAGGTGCCACGCTTCTTCTCATGCCTGATCGACCGACTCCCAGACCTGGCGCCCGGGCAGGTCGTGATCGCGAGCCCCGACGGCGCCGTCTCCCATCTCGCGCTGTTCAAGGTCGCCACCCGCGAGTATCTCGGGCACCACGTCAAGCCCCTTTTCATGCCCAAGCTGCTGTGCGGTCCGGGGATCCGGGTAAACAATCTCCTGGGACGCGTGCTGGGAGAGCGCCCGTTCGAGCGCACCTGGATGGCGGAGTATATCGACCTGCAGATGACCGTGAACGCGGCTTGGAGCCGCGTAACCCTCGGCTGGGAGCCTCGGCCGCGCCTTGAGATCCTGCGGCGCATGCCTTTCCTGATCGAGAACCTGAAGTTGAATCCCTTGGAGTGGAGGCGCCGCAACCATGCTGCCATGAAGCTGGTCGACCTCCAGAGCAACCTCCGGATCCACGAGCTCCTGGAGAAGCATGAACAGGAGATCGGCGATGAGTTCACGCGGCGCTTGATCGGCCCCGACGGGCGCCAGCGCTTTCCGGCCTATCAGAACATCGACGCTGACCAGTTCGATTGGAGCAAAAAGATACTCCTGCGCAACCTGAAGAACGCCGTGCGCACGCGGGAGCGCGCCATGTTCGCGGCGTACTGCGGCGATCTGGCCGAGCGCCGGTTCCAGGAGGGGTATCCTGGCCAGCAGGTCTGCGACGCGCTCCGGATGCTGAACCAAATCTGCTTCAAGGCGCTGCTGCGCGATCCTGAGGCCGGCGGCCTCAAGCGCGACATGATCGACCACATCACGCTCACCCTGCGCGCCGGCTGCGATCGTGCGCAGGAGGTGTTCGAGGAGCTGGAGACGTCGTCGGTCCGGACTCGGCAGGGGGACTCCTGGGACTGGTGGTTGACTGGAGGTTAACGGAGACGTCGTCGGCCCGGACCCCATTCCGTTTGCGGTTTTAACGGGGCCGGAGAACCGGCAGGTGGACGGCGAGCACGGCCACGACCATCAGGCCGTCCCCCAGGGCGGAGATCGGAACGACCCAAGGCAGGCGGTCCACCGCCATCATCGTCACGAGGAAAAGAACAGCGATCGCCTTGGTGATGACGAGAACCGCAATTCCCC
>JAFAHT010000550.1 GCA_019237095.1 Planctomycetaceae bacterium | reverse complement strand
CCGTCGGGGTGAGGTCGGCCAGGCCGATCGGGCAGCCGTGGGTTAGCAGGATGTCGGCGGCTCCCTTGCCCGCGATGGTGCCGGCCCACCGGGCGACCTCGGAATCGGTTACATAGCAGGCAAGCCGGTGCGACTTGGCCCAGATCCCGCCGATCCCCGCCAGCTTCAACCCCTGAAAATCAACGACCTCGTCTTGCCCGAGCAACACGGCGGAGCCATCTCGATTCTTCAAGCGTGCCAGGAGCTCCAGGGGATCGTGGTTGCCGTACGTCGAGCGAACCGGGCAGAGATCGAGAAATCCTTGCAAATCGCTGTCGCCGACCTCGTCGGCATCGCCCCAGTCGCCACAGCAGAGCAGCAGATCGGGCCGCAAGTCGCGAGCAGCCTTCATCGCCAGTCGTAAATCGCCGTGCAGGTCACTGATCGCCAGGATCTTCATGTTTGGCCTCGACCGGGGCCGCTCCACGCCGTCGCGCGCCATCCCGGTGCGGTGGGCGCTCCGAGATCTCCGCCACGAGGCCTTTCGAATGGTTCCAGGCAGGGGACAATCAGTCTCCGTCCAGCGGTTTCCGGTGATATAGCTTCAAGTAGCTCTCATATCTTCCTGCATGTATCTGACCCCGGTGGACGGCCTCCTTCACCGCACAGCGGGTCTCGTGACTGTGCGAGCAGTCGGGGAACCGGCAGTGGGGGATGTAAGGGCGGAACTCGACGAAGTGCCCCTCGAGCTCGCCGGGGACCACGCCCCAGAGCTCGAACTGGCGCAGCCCGGGGGTATCGACGACGTGGCCGCCCAGCGCCAGGCGGATCAGTTCCGCGGTCGACGTCGTGTGTTTTCCTTTGAATGTCCAGTCCGAGACCTCGCGGACTTTCAGGTTCAGCCCGGGCTCGATCACGTTCAAGAGCGAGCTCTTGCCCACGCCGCTCTGGCCCGAGAGAGCGGTGACTCCGCGCCTCAGCAAGGACCGGAGCCGGTCGATCCCCCGGCCGTCAGCGGCCGAGGTGACGATGGTCTCGTACCCGAGTTGAGCATAGAGGCCGACCACCCACTGGTACAGGGACAAATCGACCAGGTCAGCCTTGTTGAACACGATGACCGGCCGGACTCCGCCGATCTCGGCTGCGACCAGGTAGCGATCGATCAGGCTGAGCTTGAGTCCTGGCTCGGCCAGGGCCGAGACGATGAGCACGGCATCCACATTGGCGGCGATGACGTGCTGGCGGTGCCGATAGCCCCGCAGAATGACCCCACGCCGGGCCTCGACCTTCTCAATCAGCCCCTCTTCGCCGCCCGCGGACGCCGGCCGGAACCAGACCCGGTCGCCCACGGTGACCACGTTCCGCCCCTCGATGGCCAGGCTCTTGAGCAGCCGACGGACGTGGCATGGTAACATCCGGCCGTCATCGGTCTGGACGATGCAGATCAGCCCGTGAATTCGCATCACACGGCCCTTAAGGCACGTGGATTCATCGACCACCCGCTGCGCAGCCGCGGTCTCGGCCTCGGACGCATCGTCATTGACGACGCGTGCGGTCGCTTCCCCGGCCTCGGCGACGATCGTGCGATGTCGTGACAGATCTCCCTTGGGCCGGACACGCTCGGTGGCAGCCGTCTCCTCCGAGGCCCTCCCCTGGCTCTCGTAGTTGCGCGTGAGGTCGTTGGCTCGCGTCCGCTTCTGGCGGTTCTTCTTGAGCGCGACCCGGACTTTCTTGTTCTTGGCCACGGATAAGGGCTCGAAGTCGTGAGGACGGTGAGAGATTGGAGTTCCAGGATCGTGATTCCAGGTTCCAGAATAAGAGCACTCAAGCGGTTCTGATATCTGGAATCCGGAATCTGGAATCGTTGCCTCGGACCGCGGCCGCGGCTCGTATTTAACCCGGCACGAAAGAAACGCATGTAGGTCAGGCTTTCCAGGCTGACTCTGAGCCTTCTCAGGCTGGAAAGGCTGACCTACTTCCTTGCCGGGGTAATACCATCCGGTTGCGGGCCGAGCCGGTCAGCGTGAGTGCAGAGGCCGCCGGCCGCCCGCTTTCTCGCCGCTGTTGCCCGCGGCCTCGCTCAGGATCTGGAGTGCCCGCTTGATATTGGTGGTGTGGAAGATGCCGAGAGCCTTGCCCGGGTTCGCTGCCGTCGAGGCGTAGGCGTAGTTAATGTTGATATGCTCTTCCGCGAGCTTTTCCAGGACCTTGGCAAGGATGCCGGGGCGATTCTCGAGCCCGACGGCGAGGACTTCAGAGATCCGGTACTCGGTTCCCAGGGCGGTGAGGACCTTTTTGGTCGTCTCCAGGTCGGTGGTGACGAATCGAAGGACACTGGGCCCATCGGTCTCCATCACCGTGATGGCGCGGATGTCTACTTTTTCCTGGGCCAGCGCGGAGCAGATCTTCGCCAGCCGTCCGGGCTTGTTCTCCAGGTGAGCAGTCACTTCGTTCACGATTTCCATCGAGCGGTCTCCGACACAAGGTGGTTGCGTTGACTACAAAGACGCACTCAAGGCGGGATGGCGATCATCCGGGTCGACCTCCGCCACCGGGCCGGCCTCCTCGCCCCGGCCCGCGGGCACCGCCCATTCGTGCCGGCCCTGCGCCCGCGGCTGGGGAGTGCCCGGCGCGGGTGCCGATGCGGTCTGGCCAGGCGGCACGCCCGCGGCTGCCAGGGCGCGGGCCCGGACCGCCTGAACTGCGGGAGCCAGAAGTGCGCCGCCAATGGCCCCCATGCCCATCCCACCGTTGAACAGGATTTCGGGCCAGACTCGAAAAGCGGCAGCCGGAAGTTTGAAACCCCGAACCGATCTGCATTTGTAGCACGGTGGCGGTCCTTCTGGAGTGTCCGCGGAAAAAGGGTGGGAATGAGTGCCTGGCAACCCCTCAAGAGCTTTTCCGGCCAGAACCGATCGGCCCCCGGGACGAGCAATCGGCAAGAGCGGGGTAGCCATGACGCACAGCCTTGCGATTCGTCCTCGAAAAACTCGCAAGCCCCACCGGCCGACCATCCCCCATACTCTCATCGTATGATCGAAATCGTGCCGCGCCAACACGCTGCCCAACGTGCAGCGGTTCGTTCTTGCTCCGGGCAAGGCAGCCGGATACCGGCCCCTCGAGATCGAAATGCCCAGGTTGAAGGCGGGGTTGGTCGGAGTGAGCCGGGGTTACGGCGATCAGTGGCAGCAGCTTGCCGCCTTCTTCGGCGGCGGGGGCAGGCGTTGGCCGGGTTGGCCGTGAAGAAGCCGTTGGGCTTGAGGTTGAAGCCGATGTAGGCCGTGGGCATTTTCGTGCCGGATTAATATTTGCGCTTGTCTGTAAGCATCCTGGGCAGTTCTTGAGCCATCCTGCTGAACACCTCATCCCAGTCGCCCCAGCGGCACTGGCGGAAGAGGCGCATTGTGGGGTACCAGGGAGTATCCTCGCGGTCGAGCAGCCAGCGCCAGTCGGAGGCGAAGGGGATCGCGACCCACACCGGAACGCCGAGGGCACCGGCCATATGGGCCAGCGACGTGTCGGGCGTGATCACCAGGTCAAGGTGCTGGACCACCGCGGCGGTGTCCATGAGGTCGTCGAGCCGGCCGCCGAGGTCGGTCACGGGAAAGCGGCCCGAAAGCTCTTCGAGCTGCTCGGTGCCCGGACCCTTCTGAAGACCGAAGAGTTTCAGGCCGGGAATACTCGCCAGAAGCTCGAAGCGAGCAAGCCGGAACGAACGCTGGCGGTCCTTCTTGTGGTCTGGATTGCCCTGCCAGGCGATGCCGATCTTGAAACCGTCGAACCGGCCTAGCTCGTCGCGCCACTGCGTCGCCAGTGCAGGATCGGCGGCCAGGTAAGGGATATCCGCCGGGATCGTCTCGAGCGTGGTGCCGAAGATTCGGGGCAAGCTCATCAAGGCGGCGTGGCAGGCGAAGTCCACCGGAGGGGCCCCTTCGGGAATCACCTGCTCGATGCCTGGACACGTGGCCACGATCCGCACGAGCGGCCGGGGACAGGACACGATCACCCGGCCACCCCGCTGCGCGACGGCAGGCGCATAGCGGATGAACTGGATCGAGTCGCCCAGTCCCTGCTCGGCCCAGAGCAGGATGGGGCGGCCATGCAGTGGTGATCCATCCCAGGGCGGCCTGCCCTGGCCGAGGACCGGATGCTCCCTGCAGCGGAACCGCCATTCATACTCGGTCCAGCCCCGCGCGAAGTCCCCCCTCTGGAGGCAGGCCAGAGCGTAGTTCATATGGACCGCGCCCAGCTCGGGAGCCCGCTCCAGGGCCTGGGTAAACCAGTCGACGGCCTCGGCCAGCCGTCCCTGGGACTGCAAGACCAAGCCCACATGGTCGTAGACCTCGGAATAGTCCGGCTTGAAGTGAAGGGCGCGGAGGTAAGAAGCCAGCGCCTCGTCGAACCGTCCCTGGGCCTGGAGCGCGTTGCCCAGGTTGTTGTGCGCCTGGGCATAATGGGGCTCGAGTTCCAGGGCCCGGCGCAGGCACTTCTCCGCTTCCTCGGGCCTGCGCAGGGATGAGAGTGAAGCCCCCAGGTTGTTCCACGCCTCGGCGTTGCCGGGCGCGAGCCGCACGGAGTTGCGATAGTAAGTCACCGACTCGGAGACCTTGCCCAGAAGCTGACTGGCCACGCCGAGGACGAACCACGCCTCGCCAACCCCGGAGTCCCATTCAAGGATTTGACGGCACGCCAGCTCGGCACCCGGGTAATCCCCTGAGTGAATGCAAGCACCGGCGAAAGCCAGCGGGTTGTTGATCATCATCGTCATGGCAACTAACCCCGAGAATGGAAGATTCGATCCGCGGCCAGTTCACGGGCGAGCCGGGCGAAGAGCTCGTCCCAGTCACCGAACCGCCGCTGGCGGAAGAGACGCATGGTGGGGTACCAGGGGGTGTCGTTGCGGTCGGTCATCCACCGCCAGTCGCTGATGTAGGGCAAGGGCATCCAGACGGGCACTCCCAGGGCGCCTGCAAGGTGGGCCGGGGAGCTGTCGGCCGAGATGACCAGGTCGAGGTTCCGCATCACTGCGGCAGTATCGACGAAGTCGTCCAGCCGGTGGCCCAGTCCGGTCACGAGAAACCGGTCCGATACCGCCTCGATCTGATCCAGACCGAAGTTCTTTTGCAGGCTGAACAGTCGCACGCCGGGAACCTGGGCGACGGGCTCAAGGTGGGCGAGGCGGAAGGAGCGCTCGCGGTCCTTGGTATGGACCGGGTTGCCTTGCCAGACGACGCCGATCTTGAATTCATCGATCCCATCCAGCGCATCGCGCCAGCGTGCGACAAGTGACGGATCGGCCGCGAGGTAAGGGACCTCGACCGGGATTGTCTGGAGGGTCGTGCCCAGGATGGCCGGCAAGCTCATAACCGGGGCATGGCAGGCGAATTCCGGCAAAGGGTCTCCCTCAATGATCACTTGATCGACGCCCGGGCAAGTGGCAAGGATTCGGCTGAGGACCCGTGCGCAGGTCACGACGACCCGGCCGCCGCGGCGCGCGACCAGCGGCGCGTAACGGATGAACTGGATGGTGTCGCCCAGCCCCTGCTCGGCCACGATCAGGATCGTGCGGCCGCCGAGCTCGGCGCCGTCCCAGACTGGCTGAGGCAGGCGATGGATTAACAGGTCCTGTCCGCGGAGCCGCCACTCGCACTCCGGCCAACCTCGGGCGAAATCGCCCCTCTGCAGCCAGACCATGGCCCGGGACATGTGCAGTAGGGCATGGTCGGGCGCGTGGCGAAGGCCCTCGTCGTAGCACGCGATGGCCTCGGTCAGCCGCCCCAGCGCCCGCAGGGCATTGCCCAGGTGTTTGAGAGCCTCAACATAGCCCGGCCGGAAGTGGAGTGCTTGGCGGTAGGCCGTGATGGCCTCCTCGAACCGCCCCTGATCTTGAAGGGCGTTGCCCAGGTTGTTATGCGCCTCGGCGTAGTCGGGCTCGAGTTTCAGGGCCTCGCGAAAGCAGGCCTCGGCTTCGTCGAGCCTCCCTCGAGACTGGAGGATAACCCCCAGATTATTCCTGGCCTCGGCAAGGTCGGGGGCCAGCCGCAGCGCGTGCTCATAGTGGTGGATCGCGGTCTCCAGGTCCTTGCGTTGCTGGTGAATCAGACCCAGGAAGAACCGGGTCTCGCCAGAGAGTGGATCCTGCCGTGCGATCTGGAGGAAGGCCTGCTCGGCTCGCGCCAGGTCACCGGCCCGAAGCAAGCCGCCGGCGATCGCCAGGGACTGCCGGGTCGTCGGTCTGGTGACTCCGTGCGCGGGGACGTCGAGAACGAAACAGCCGTCCTGGGGTGGCATGGGACTGCTCCTGCCTTCCGTGACAAGAGTCGGCCTCACGGCCGAGGTTGGAGATTCCCCGTCGGAACCACGTGCTCGCACTTGATGTCCCGTCCTGGCCTGGTCCACGCGGGAGGAGAATTGGAGATCTGACAGGCTGGCGGGAATCCTGCCAGGGAAGCCGGATTTCGTCAAGGTAGGAGTGGGATCGCGCCGCAGAGAAAAGTAGAGAAAACCGGAGTTCCGGAGCGGCAGGAGCCACCCGCTTTCTGGCACCTGGGAAACGTGGGTGGCCGCCAACGTCGGCTTGTACAAAACCCACTTTCACCGGTACTGGACGGGCGTTTGGTAGAGAAAAGTGGAGATTCCTGGAGTTTCGGCGGCCGCCAATGCCCGCGCGGGATTCCACACTCTTTCGTCATAAGTTCTAATCTGGTAATGACAAACACCCAAGCAGTTGGCTTTGTTCTGACGCTCTTCTATGAGTTCCATATCTCCCCCTTCGGTTCCACTCGCCACTCGCTCCCCGCCTTCCGCCGGGACCAGCGTAACGGCGGGGGCCACCCACTTCTTGGCACCCGGGAAACGTGGTTGGCCCGTTTCGTCGCGGCATTTCTCATCCCCCATCCGGCATCTGCCATCCGGCATTTGTCATCCCCCATCCCCCATTTGTCACCTGCCATCCGGCATTTGTCACCTGCCATTTCTCCTTCCCCATTCCCCGTTCCGCATTCCGCCTTTTCTAGCTGTTGCCGATCCCAACCGACGACGTGGATAATGACATGAGCGAGGAATGACGCCTCTTGCCCCGGAGCCGAGCGTTTCGACCATGATCACTATTCAGACCCGAGTCACCGTGGATGAGCAAGGAGTGACGACACTGAGACTACCGCCCGGGATCGCTCCCGGCGAACACGAGGTCGTGCTCGTGATCGGCGAAGCCCCGGTCGCGAGGCAGACGCCCATCATGGCTGGATTCCCCAGACACGACGTCAAGGTTGACCTGGCCGAAGGCTTCACCTTCCGTCGCGAGGATATGTATGACGACAGCGGCCGTGGCGCCTGAGCCGGTCTTCGTCGACACGAACGTTGTGGTCTACGCGGCCGTCCCCGCCTTTCCATTGCACGTCGACGCTCGAATGCGTCTCACCGAGCTGGAGGCCGCCGGGGTGTGCCTCTGGATCAGCCGTCAGACGCTCCGCGAGTATCTCTCGGCACTCTCGCGTCCCTCGGCGTACTCCCCCCAATTCCAATGACGTCGTTAGAGGACTCACCATGATTAACATCGCTCTCACAGACGATCTTCAACGGCTTCTTCGAAAGAAGGTCGACAACGGCGAGTTCCCGAATGAGGAAGCCGTTGTCGAAGAAGCTCTGAAGTGCTTTCTCATTCAAGAACCGTCCCAGGGACGTCGGCAGACAAGCTCCCCGACCGTGATTCTGGAGGAGCGGCTTCCAGGTCCCTTCATCGAAGACCAGACGGCTCTTGCACCGGTTGAACTTCCAAGGCCCGGCCGGGAGATCGCCTGCTCCTATCTTCATGACGCAACGCGGCAGCCGAACCTGTTCCCCGGCGAGTGATGCCATGAAGCGGCGAATTGGTGTCGGTTCGTTTTTCCCCGAAAAACGAACCGACACCAATTATCCGCGCAGATCCGCGTGACGGGGTCCGTCCCGAAAGCCGTCTCATAAACCGGATTATGCAACTCGACGAAACTTGTCATCAGCAGCGGCAGAGTGTTAACTTCCCCGGTAAATGGCGCGGTTTCTTCGAAGCTATCTGGCGCGACTGACCGATAAACGTTTCATCCGTCGGCGAGCTCGTTGACGCGCCATCTTCCCGCTGCCAGCGGAGCGCTTCCGGCAGTGTCGCAAGCCTCGCTCATCCTTTTCGCGCGTCAGATGCCCGAGTGCGATCTCAATTGCGTCGGGTCCGGCGGGGATGAAGCCCAACGCATTGCACAGAGAATCGCGGACGTTCTGCACGCCTTGGGTCTTGTCGTAGACGGTGAAGGTCGCCCCTGAGCAGGTGGAACTCAGGCGGTACAGCCGGATGCCGAGTCGTCGGCAGAAGCGTTGCATGGCCGAAGGACTGGCCATGACACCGTGGGTCTTGCGTAGGTGGTCGGCCCGCCCGGCACGGGTCCAGTTGGCCCGGTCGAGCCCCTAGCGGGCCGGTCCCTCGATGACCCATCGGGACGGATGACCGGGGCCAGATGGGCCGGGATGGCCGGGGGAGGCCCCTTGTCCTTGCCGGGCCTGAGGGCGGTGAGGCCACCTGCAAGATAGGCATTGAGCCATCGCTGCACGGTGCGAGGCGAGACGCCCAAGTCGGCGGTGATGTCTTGATACGCCCGGCCCCATTAGGCCATGCGGACGACCTGAAGGCGATCCCGGACCTTGCGGCCGGTCGTCTGGTGGATCGCCTGTTCGAGGCGTCGGGCCTGGGTGTCGTCGGGTTGGACGCGGATCACGGCAGAAAGTCCGAGGAGGAGTCCGGTCGAACTCCTCCTTCTACGAACCGGACAGCATCATCGGGTTTGTGAATAATAATCACGTCAGATCGGATGCCTTGATCCTGCTAAATTCCTCACGACAGCGATCCGATACGAGCTTTCAGTGGTACTGGCGATGCCATGGAGAACTCAACCCAGAGTGACCCCTTCCGCATACGCGAGAAGACTGCGCCATCAAAGACTGGGATCACTCAACAGGGGTCTCGGGCTTCATCTCAAAAGACTTTTGAACACTGGGTGGCCTGGTGCCGAGGCCGTTTTTGACCTTCTTATCCCAGACAGTTTCGATGTTGCTCTTCGTTTCGGGAATCATCGACTTGGGCTCAAGATTGCGGTAGGTGTCGATCTCGCCGGCCGCGACGGCAGTCATGGTGGCGTACACCGGTTCGGGATCAAACTGCGCCCGGGGAAACGCAAGTTTTGAGTAGTCGAAGAGCCTTTCGGAAGGCTCATCCTCCCAACTCTTCCATGTTTCGAACCCGCGATCGTTGAACCCGGTCAGGAATGGGCCCGGGTTGATGGTCGCCACCTCCACCCCGAACTCTTGAAGTTCGAGGCTCATGGTCTCAGCGATGGCTTCGACAGCGTGCTTGGACGCCGAGTAGATCCCGGTGAATGGGTTAACATTCAGTCCCTCCCGGGATGAGACCCACACGATCCTCCCCCGGCCACGCTTGACCATCTGCTTGGCGATACCCTGGCTCAACAGGAGCGGCCCGATGACATTCACTTCGAACTCCCGACGCATATTCGCGGCCGGAATATCGACGACAGATCCACCTTCCAGGACCCCGGCATTGTTCACCAGGATTTCGACGTCCCACTCCAATGCCTTCTTGCGGTCGCCATCATTGGTGACGTCGAGTTTTTCGACTCGAAGGCTGACCCCTCGCGCCGCAGCTTCGCGCTTCAGGGTCTGCACTTGCGCGTAAATTTCGACCGAGGCGATGACGTCGAAGCCCTTCTCCGCGAGTCGCATCGCGACCTCAAGCCCAAATCCAGAACCTGCCCCCGTGATCAGTACGGTTTTCACTTGCTTCCTCACGATGTTTTCCGGATGGACATCGCCTCAGCCAAGGAACGCGGCCCACTCCACAGTGTGCCTGCAAGTGGCACCGCCGCCCAAACGGAAAGCAAACGGCGGTGATGCCGACCTGATCGAGTCGCTGGAGGCGCTCAGCTGACACGAATGCCGAAAGCGCTCCTAGTTTTCTTGATCCTGATGCTCAAACTGTCTTCGCATCGATGCAGATCAGTATGAGCGGACGCTTCTACAGGCCTTTCAGCGTGTCGAACAATTTCACGGCCCTCTCTGCAGCACTCCGTGCACTCTGCGGATTTGTTCCTGTGACAACTCGGCCGGAGGTAATGGAGTAGTCGTCGAACGCGTTCATCGATGAGCTGTAGTAAGCCCCAACGGCGGTGACCGCCTCGACAACGGGGACCACGCCGTCTGACCTCAATTTGTCAAGGATTCTGAAGATGAGCTCGCCCTCGATCGTGAAACCGGTGACTGTCTTGCCTTCGATGATCGACTTTCCGGTCTTGGAGTCGATGACACCCGGCAGGATTGCCGGCCCGTGACAGACCGTACCGACGATGCCCCCTCGATCCCAGATATCTGCGGCAACTGCTTGTAGTCCTTTCGCGGTCGGATAGTCATAAAGCGCTGCATGCCCGGCCGAAGCGAAGAACAATCCATACTCTTCTTTCTTCAAGTCCGAGGCTTTCTTTAGTTGCGAGTTGAGCTTGACATTAAATGGATGCTTGGGGTTGTTGAGGATCGCTTTGTCGCTGCCGGATAGAAATGGATCCGTTAGCGACACGTCGTCTAAACCAAAGCTTCCGGTCTCGGAGGCCAGATCCACTCCGAATCCCGCCTCGGTCAGGACCTCAAACGGATGTAAGGCCTCAGTAAAAAAAAGGCCTGTCTTGTGGCCGCCCGGATAGATGGCGCCGTTGAAGCTGGAGATAGAGATAAGCGCCTTCCGGGGAAGATTCTTGGACATGGTTTACTCCCTCACTTTGTGATGACCTGGCGTGGCCCCAACGCGATGCCCCGTTCGGCGAGGGCCTGGCTGAGCTGGCGGCCGGTCCAGGTGCGGCCCTCGGCCAGCGACCGCCGCAGTTCCTCGGCCACGCGGTCGCGACGGGCGGAGTCCGGGGGCGGGACGGTGCGGCGCGGGTAGAGGGCGCCGATGCCGCGGTCGAGGAAGCCCTCGAGGAGGTCGCGGACGGTCTGGCCGCAATGGCCGAGGTGGTCGGCGATCCTGGGGGCGGACCAGCCGGCGTCGGCGAGGGTGAGCATCTCGATGCGGTCGCGGACCTTAGGCGGCAAGGGCTCGCGCCGCAAGGCGCGGAGTTCGTCGCGAGTGGCGTCGTCGAGGTGGATGCGGATCATGGCGGAATTAAAGGAAAGCCCGGTCCGGGTGCTTAGCCGCTCGGTGGTTTAGTGTAATCGATGGCCTGCTGACGCGTCCAGCCCAGGCTGTGCATGCCGGTGTCGACGACCAGCCGGCAGGCGAGGAGAACCTCGGCCTGGAGCCGGCCAAATCGCGAGCGGGGCTTGGGGTCAGGTCAGGCTTGGGGACACAGGGGTCGGCTTGGGGACATTCGATGCCAGAGGGGTTTTGTCAGACCTTGTAAGAAGGGCAAGGTTCACGGCCTCGCCCTGATCTCCGAGCGGTCGCTGCACGATTCCGCGTCGTCCGTCGGCCCCTGGATCCGGATGTGACTCAGACCCCCGTTTGCAGGCCCACCCATCGTGGATGGGCCACCTTCATCTTCATGAATTCCAGACGCTGATGGCCTCACGACGTGCGGGTAATGCGCCGGGTCAACCCCACTCCATCATGGACCAACTCAAATCGAGATCCGTTCTACGACGTTCCGCGTCACCTTCCGTCGCCTCCGGTCATAGATCCGCGTGGTCCGCGGGTCGGCATGGCCGGCTAGGTACTGAACGTCCTCCAGCGGCACGTTCTGTCCCAGGAGGTCGGTCACCGTCGCCACCCGGAACGAATGCGGCGAGAAATGCCCCGGTAGCCCGGCTGCCTTGAGACGCCGCTTCATCATCCGGCAGACGTCGATCCCGCTCATCGCGTTCTTGGACAATTGGTGTCGGTTCTGTTTTTCGTTAAAAACAGAACCGACACTAATTATCCCACAAGTGCATCGCGGCGGTCAAGACATCTACGTTCCCTTCGGACAGCAGATTAAACCGTCCGCGTTAGCCGCGGAAAAGGTGTTTACCGGGCATTCTCTCGCAACGTCCGGCTATGCAATGTAGAGGCACGGAATCAAGACTCCAATCCCCAGAAAATTCCCTCTGCGGTGGGACCACCCGGCAGCATTTGGTTACTCCGTCAGGCTGCATTGATAATCACTTTCAATGCCTTAGTGTGTGCCGCTTTGCCGAACGTATCGTAGGCGTCAAGGATTTGATCGAGCGTGAAGCCGTGCGTGATTAATTGCTTCGGGTCGAGCTTTCTGGATTGTACGGTTTTCAGCAGCATCGGCGTGGTGACGGTATCGACCAACCGCGTGGTGATGGTGACATTGCGATCCCACAAACGCTCCAGATGCAGATCGACCTTGACGCCATGCACGCCTATATTGGCGATGGTGCCGCCCGGCGCGACAATATCCTCACATACGAGGAAGGTGGCTGGCACGCCCACCGCTTCGATGGCGCAATCGACGCCGATGCCGCCGGTCATCTGCTTCACCTTATCCACCGCTTTGCCGTCGCGGTTGCTCACGGTGGCGGTGGCACCCAGGCGCTTGGCGACCTCCAGGCGGTTGTCATCCATGTCGACCATGATGATCTCGGCGGGCGAATAGAATTGGGCCGTCAGCAGCGCGGCCAGGCCGATGGGGCCGGAACCGACGATGGCAACCGTATTGCCCGGCGTGATCTTGCCATTCAGCACGCCGCACTCAAAGCCGGTCGGCAGAATATCGGACAGCATCACCAGCGCTTCCTCATCGGTGCCGGGAGGCACGCGGTACAGGCTGGTATCGGCGTGCGGGATGCGTACATATTCGGTCTGCGTACCGTCGATGCGGTTGCCGAGTATCCAGCCGCCGGTAGTGCAGTGCGAATACATGCCCTTGCGGCAATAGTCGCATTTGCCGCAGGAGGTGATGCAGGAAATCAGCACATGATCGCCCGGCTTGACCGCCGTCACGCCCGCGCCAATTGTTTCCACCACGCCGACGCCTTCATGGCCGAGGATGCGCCCTGGCTCGCAGGTCGGCACGTCCCCTTTGAGGATATGCAAATCGGTGCCGCAGATGGTGGTTTTCAACACTTTGACGATGGCGTCAGTGGACGCCTTAATCTCCGGCATCGGGCGATCCTCAACGGCTTTCTTGCCGGGGCCTTGATATACGAGGGCTTTCATAACGAGTCTCCTTATCAATAAAGTATAATCCCGCCGGTTGCGTGAGAGTCTGGGGGTGAAATTCCCCTGGGCTACTCGACCACCTATGGGAGTAGAGCCGACGCAGGCCGGTGAACGCGGCGGGCCAAGACTGCGATTCTACGTTGAGCCGGATACGGGGTGTGGGCAGTAAAGGAACAGAAAACCGACGTAGCGGAAGCCGGAAGGCGACGTGCCGCAAAAGTCTCAAGTTGTGCAACGCCAGAAGGAGCCCAGGGTTCCGCAGGTTTCCTGTGTTGCAAAACTCAGGCGCAAAACGTTCCCGTTTCGCAACATGATTTGCGACAAAGTGCCCCAGCAAGTGGCAAGAATACGCCCATGGTTTCTGCGCCGCACAGGGCTTATGTCGGTTTCCTGTTCCTTTACTGTCCGTACCCCGATACTATCGGGGCAATGCAATCGGGGCAACGCAATCGGGGCAACAGCAATTTTACCTGCAAGTGCATCGCGGCGGTCAAGGCCAACTTTGCAGCATGCCGGAGTCATGCGGAACCATGCCGAGCATGGCATTGGTCACTGGGGCGCTGAGCCTCGGGTGCTCCCACTGTTCTTCCCTGCTCTGACGGGTCCGGCCCAGTCGTCGGCCACCTTCAAGAGCCGGGCCAGAGGAAGCTCGAATCCTGTCAAGAGCGTCGTGCGACAAATCTCGTTCTCTTTGATGATCTGTTCGGCTGGCTCCCCCGGCCGGTTGCGGAAGACCGTCATGATTCGCTGGAACCGATCGATGATCCAGTATTCCTGAACCCCGATGGCCAGATACTGCCGGCGCTTCTCCTCGTAATCCCGCACCCGGTCGCGTTGCCGATTGGTGACGAACTCGACCACGATTGCTGGGACATCGGTTTTCGGATCCGGGATTCGGCCCAGACCGGCCCAGATCACGCGATCCGCCCGGCGGCGGCTGTCGGAGAGGTGGACATACTGCTCTGAAAGGGTCTTATCGAGAGCCGAGCCGGCCTGGTGACTCGACTTGTACACCCGCAAAAGGTTGCCCAGTTCATCGTTTGGATCTCGCTCCGATTCTCCTGGCGGAGGGCTCACGATCAGCACCCCATGAATCAACTCGTAACAGTAAAGCTCATCGAAGTCGGTTGCCGCGTCGAACTCCTCGGGCGTCATGAGCATGCCGTTGGAGAGGCGACCCAGCCGAGCCGTATTCGGCCTACGAACGCGGGCGGTGCTCATGGATCGGACCTTTCCTCAATCTCGACAGGCGAGCCATCCTCTTCCACGGTTGGTAGTCCCTCATTTTACCGCGCGGCGATATTTGTGCACGGGGTCGTGCGGTCGATGCGCTTGAGCAGGGCAGTCAAGACTCGGCCAGGCCCGATTTCGTAGAATGTGTCGAAGCCGTCGGCCAGCATGCGCCGCATCGACTCCTCCCAGCGAACTCCCTGAAGCACCTGGGCGACCAGCGTGCGCCGAATGTCGTCGGGGTCGTTGTGTGGCCGGGCATCGACATTGAAATAGATCGGGATTCGCGGGCGGTCGATGGAGGTCCTCTCGAGGAGTTCGGCAAGCTGGAGATCTGCGGGTCTCATGAGGTCGGAGTGGAACGCGCCAGCGACCGCCAAGGGGACGACTTTCATCGCCCCGAGCTCGATGGCGACCGGCTCAACGGCCGCCAGCGCGGCGGCCTCGCCCGAAACCACGATATTGCCGGGCCCCAGCATGTTGGCCTTCCAGAGCCGTCCGGTCGAGGCGACCCGGCGGCAGAGTTCGTCGACCCTGGCCTCGTCGAGCCCCAGCACACTGGTCATGCCACTGGGTGTGGCGAGAGAGGCAGCCTGCATGGCCTGGCCGCGCAGTCGCACCACCTCCAGACCAGAGGCGAAATCCATCGCGCCGGCGAACACCAGGGCCGTGTATTCCCCAAGGCTCAGGCCGGCCGCGCCCTGGCAGGCCTCCACGACCGCCGGCTCACTCGCCTTGAGGCTCTCGAGCGCCGCCAGGCTGGCGACGAAGATCGCCGGCTGACTGACGTCAGTGGCCTCGAGGGCATCGGCAGGCCCCCCCAAGCAAAGCGCTCGCAGGTCGTATCCCAAGACCTCGCCGGCGCGGTCGAACAGCGTCCGGACGGCGGGCAGCTCGCGGTCCAGCTCCTGGCACATGCCGACACTCTGCGCACCCTGGCCGGGAAACAAGAAGGCAATCTTGGGCATGATCGGTGCACCTCGTCACTCGTGGGCGCCGGAGGAGGA
>JAFAHT010000543.1 GCA_019237095.1 Planctomycetaceae bacterium | reverse complement strand
CCACCCATGCCACCCATGCCACCCATGCCACCCATGCCCATGCCACCCATGCCGCCGCTGTAGTACGGGTCGTTGGAGCCTGGCGTGGTCATGATCTTGCTTGGCACCGAAGGCTTGCGCGGAATCTTCGCGAGCTGGGCGAGCTCGGTCTTGGACTTGACGGCCCAGGGGCTGGAGGGCCAGCGCTGGGGGATCTTGCCGAAGTAATATTCAGCCGACGTGACCTTGCCGACGCGCTTGTAATACTCGCCAACCTTATACGTGCGCTCGGCTTCCTGATCGTTGATCAGGTCGAGAGTGTGGTAGAGCTTTTCGTAGCTGGCCTGCCGGTCCGGGAAGCTGCTCATCGTCTGCTTGACGAGTTCGCGCGCTTTCTCCAGTCCGGAGCCGTCGTATTCGGGGCCAAGGTACGCTTTCATCCGGGCATCGATCGCGGCGAGCTGGGCCTTCTGGAAGAACGGGCTCTTCTGGTGATCGGCAATGAGCTGGTCGTAATAGGTCGCGGCAGACTCGTAGTCGGCGTTCCTCATGTGGAACTCGGCGATCTGGAGCACCGCATCGTCGGCGAGCGGGCCGTCCGCCCAGTGATGGCGGACGTGCTCGAGCGCTTTCAGTGCCGTTCCCTGGGTGTCGATGATCGGCTGCTCGCCGGTGAAATGGGTGAACCAGGGCAGCTTCTGCTCGGGCTTGGCCTTGGGATCGCTTTGCGAGAGCCACATCTGGGCGAGCGAGTACTCGCGGCTGACCAGCTTGTCGAGGAACTCGGTACCGGGATAATCGGCAAAGAGCCGCTCGTAGCTGTCGTTGGCCTTGACATACCTCTTCTGCTGATACTGGATTTCGGCGACATAGTATTGCGCCCTCTCGCCCCAGTGCGACCCTTTTCGGTTCTTGGCGATCTTTGCAAACGCGGTCTCGGCCTCCGCGAGCTTGCCCTGCTGGAACAGCTTGTGTGCCTCGTCGAACTCCTTGGCGGCCTCAGGGTTTTTCGGGGGCTTGAGCATCGGCCGCCATCCGTCGGAACCCAGGACGAGCGTGGATGGGGACTTCGAGGACGGCAACTTGGACGAATCATCGTCCTTGGACGAATCATCGTCCTTGGCTTCCTTGTCTTTCTTGGGGTTCAACCAACGCTGCAGGAGCGTCCGCGGTTCCTCGACCGTCTCCGAAGTGGTACCATCTTTCTCTGCCTTGCTGATCTTCTTGGCCAGGCTGGGGTCATAGCCGGCCGTCCACTGGGCAAAGGGGACGCTGAAGCTTTGACAGCCGGCCAGGCCGCAAGCCAGCAGCGCCGCGGAGAGCAGACGCACCGCCTTCGCCCAGCCCGAGCCTCGCTTCGAGCACAATCGATGCCCGACGAGAATCGCGTGATCAAGCCACTGGTCATGCACGGTATTGGGTCTCGGTTCGCGACCGATGCTCCGGGAAACCTGGTTCATCGGTTCACTCTCCCAGGTAGGGCCAGACCTTGGGGCGGTGGCCCAGGACATGACTGATGACCGCGCCGACGGTCTGGCGGACGTTGCCGACTCTCGAACCACGGGATTCGAGTGACAAATCGCGCCAGGCCCGACCGGGGCTGGCCAGGATCCGGATAGCCTCGAGCGTCGTGCTAGAGAGCGTCGTCACGTGGGGTTGTCCTGGTCGGCAGAATGAGCAGAGCACTCCGCCGGTGGCCAGGCCGAACGCCACATCTCCCTGGGTGTCAACCGGCGCCCCACAGTGGGCACACTGGTCAAGCGCAGGCATGAGCCCGAGTTCGCGCAGGCAGGCCAGCTCGAACCTCAGGACCCTCCGCGTCCGCAATTCCGGATCCCCCAGATGCCGCAAGGTGGTCCTTGCTGCGTCGAACAGCTTGGGGTGCGGATCGTGATAGTCGGTCAGATCGGTCAGCAGTTCGGCGATATAGTAGCCGGCATACAGGGCCGCCAGATCGCGGCGAAGACATGCGAAGCGCTCCAGAGACACGGCCTCGGTCAAGAGGTCCAGCGACTCCGACGCCTTGGACAGCAAGACAATATCCGAAACGCCCAGCAGGTCAAGCCCACCCTGGAACGGCGACTTGAGCCGCCTGCCTCCCTTGGCCAGCGCCGCCACCTTCCCCAGCTCCCGGGTGAAGAGCGTCACCACCAAGCTGGTCTCGAACACCTCGACCGTCCGAACCACCAGCGCCAGGGACCGATTCGCAGGCACAACATTCTCCCTTCTCGTCCCTTGAGTGTCCTGCACGCCAGTCTGGTCGATTGGCTTCGAGTTGAAAAATGATCTGCCAAAGACGATCTTAAAGCAGAGTTCGAATCCTGGGAAATGCCATCCAACCTGACCTGCTCAGCGAAGCTGTGGACGCTCTCCGATGGACCGCATCAGCGACAAGTTCCTGAAGCGACTTCCCAAGCACCGGAAACTCGTCGGCGAGCTTCGGCAAGCCGCGGCCATGGTCCTCGAGGCCATCAAGGCATTGAAGCCGCATCTCACCAACCGCCTCTTGTCCCTGCTCGGGTTGCACGATCGATAATGTTGCCCGTATTGGCTTTTCCCTCGGTGGAGTGACTCATGGCCGATTCGTCGCATACGATCCGCGAGGAGATCAACGCCGTTGCCCTCTTTATTGGGGCCATCTGGGCGGTCTTCTTCATCAGCCTGGCGTTCCCCGCGCTGGACCACTACGGTGTGATCCCACGCAGGATCGTCGGGCTGGTGGGCATCCCGGCCATGCCGTTCTTGCATGCGAATTTCCAGCACTTGCTCAGCAACACCATCCCTCTGGTCGTCCTCCTGATCCTACTGGCCGGCTCGCGTGCCGAGTCGTGGCAAGTGGTCCTGGATGTCGCCCTGCTGGGCGGCTTCCTGCTCTGGATCTTCGGCCGTGAGGCCGTGCACATCGGGGCGAGCAGCCTGATCTCCGGACTGACCGCGTTCCTGATCGTTGCCGGATTGCTGGAGCAACGGATCGTCCCGCTCCTGATCGCGCTGATCGTTGGGTTTCTCTACGGCGGGTCGCTGATTCTCGGAGTGATCCCTCGCTTCGGGTCGAACATCTCGTGGGATGGGCACCTATGCGGGGCGATTGCCGGCGGGATCGTGGCATACGCCCTGGCTCGGGGAACGCGGTAGCAGCCGGCCGAAGGTAAACGAGTCGGCCAGGACAAGAAGCTCGAGCTTTGAGGCGATCGGGGCCGAAGCGAGCGATCCGATTCTTCAGAAGCCCGGGGATCACAAAGCGAGTGCAGATCCCTATCAGAAGCCGTTCGCGTTGGAAGTCACCGGCTGCAGATCGATCACGACGCGCCCGATCGCGTGGTCGTGGACCTCCAGGATCGTGAACTCGACGCCGTCATAACGAAAGGTCGCTCCCGGCTCTGGCAGACGACCCAGGGCGTGAAAGGCCAGGCCGCCGACGGTCTGGAAGTCTTCTTCGGTGGGTAGGCGAAGATCGAAGCGGTCGTTGAGCAACTCGAGCGGCAGCGTGGCGTCAACCTCGAAACGCGAACCTCCCAGGGCCTTGATCGGGTCGGCGGGTGTCGGTATGTCGTGCTCGTCGTCGATGGGGCCGACCAGTTGCTCGAGCAAGTCTTCCAGGGTGACCAGGCCGGCCACCCCGCCATACTCGTCCAGCACGATGGCCATCTGGGTGCGGTTTCCTCGCAGCTCATCGATGAGTTGAAAGGCGTTGCACGTCTCGGGCACGAAAAAGGGGGGGCGGACCACCCGGGCCGGAATGACGGAATCGGGATCTTCGTTCTCGACCATCAGCTCCCAGAGGTCCTTGCCGAGCAGGATCCCGATGATGTCGTCGCGGTTGGCCCCGAAGATGGGGATGCGGCTGCGGCCGGTGCGGCGAAGCGTCTCCGCTGCCGCGCGGGCCGTGACGGTCGAGGGCAAGCTGACGATGGCCGACGAAGGGATCATGATTTCCGATACGCTGGCGCGGGACAGCTCCACGGCGCGCTGGAGCAGCGCCAGGGTGGCCTCGGGGATCTCGGCCTCGACATCCTCGGAGTTTTCCCCCTCCTCGGTGCTGATTTCGACCTCGACGCTCGCCGGCCGGGGGCCATTCTGCGGATTGCCGGCGAACCGCTCGGTCAGGTACTCCAGACCCTTCGCACCCTGCGAGAGAGGCCATGCCATGCCGCGGATGATGAA
Source organism: Planctomycetaceae bacterium (assembly GCA_019237095.1). Lineage (GTDB taxonomy): Bacteria > Planctomycetota > Planctomycetia > Isosphaerales > Isosphaeraceae > Aquisphaera. The sequence goes on along the minus strand of JAFAHT010000543.1, from coordinate 13,670 downwards.
GGCCGCCGGCCAGAGGGAATAAATGATTGGCTCTGCGAGTACCTTGCCCAGGACCCCGGCCAGCCCGTATCCGAGGCACCCGATCAAGAGCACCAAGAGCACAAGCGACTCCAGCCGCGGCGGCGAGTGCCAGCAGTCCAGCGCCACGCCGAGCAAGGCCGCCAGCAACAATCCGGAGAGGACTGCGATGGCCTCTGCCGCCCGCTCGGTAGCCTCGTCGAGATGAGCCACCTCGGCCGCCTGCTCGGGTTTGCCATGGTCCGCGCAGTACTCTTCCAGCCGGCTTCGCGAGTAGGACTGAAGCGCCTTGGTCAGCGCGATCGTGGTCAGGAGCGCGACCAGGCTCGGCAATGCCAGGACCAGCATCACGCTCGAGGTCAGCCCGACCACGTTGCTTGCTCCTGTCCTTCCCGGCCGGGACGCGACAGCTCCACCAGGGGAAACGAGCTGATCAGTCCGTGCCGCTTCAAGTGCGTGCTCTCGCGTGCACGCATTTCGTGAATATCAGACTCAGTCCAATCGTCATAGCCACACAGATGAAGCAGTCCGTGGACAACGTAGAGCGACAGCTCGGCCGTGGGCTCGGCGCTCATTTCGTTCGCCTTGGCGGCAGCCATCTCGGTCGAGACGACCAGCTCGCCGGCCAGTTCCGGCTCGCCCGCGGCGGAAAGGGTGAAGCTGATGACGTCGGTCGGCCAGTCATGCGCCAGGTGTTTCTGGTTGATCCGGCGAATGGTCGCGTTGTCCACGAGGGCCACCGAGATCGCCGCGTGCTCGATGCCCTCGTCGCGGAGGATGCCCTCGACCAGCCTGGCAAGGCTGTCCGCATTGACATCGAGAAACCCCTGGGTGTTGGAAATCTCGACGACGATGGCGGCTTGCCGTGTGCGATCGGAGGGTCCGGGCTCTTGACTGGCGGACGTGGACATGGGGCTTGGGCTCGGGGCCGTACTCAAGCGGTTCGTTGTTCGGGATACTTGACGCGGCCGTGGTAGATGCCGATCAGCGATTTGATCAAGCATTCGCGGATCTCGGCGATCTCACGCAGGGTCAGGCCGCACTCATCGAACTGGCCGTCGCGGAGCCGCTTGTCGATCAGGGCGCTGACCAGGCCCTCGATCCGGGACGGTGTCGGTTCGGACAGCGTGCGGCTGGCGCTCTCGACCGAGTCGGCCATCATCAAGATTGCCGCCTCGCGGGTCTGGGGCTTGGGCCCGGGATAGCGAAAGGCGCTCTCGTGAACCGTCGAGCCGTCCGGGTTGGCGCCGCTGCGCCGATTGGCCTCGTGAAAGAAGTATTCGACGAGCGTGGTGCCGTGATGCTGTTCGATCAGGTCGATGATCGGCTCCGGCAGGTGATGCTGGCGCCCCAGATCGACGCCGTCCTTGACATGGCCGATGATGATCAGTGTGCTCATCGCCGGGGCGAGGTTGGCATGGCGGCTGGTCGAGCCGACCTGGTTCTCGACGAAGTAGTGGGGCTTGAGCATCTTGCCGATGTCGTGGAAATAGGCGCCGATGCGCACCAGCAGGGCGTTGGCGCCGATCCGCTCGGCCGCGGCCTCGGCGATGGCCCCGACGGTGATGGAATGGTTGTGCGTGCCCGGCGCGCGGCGGACAAGCTCCTGCAAGAGCGGGTGCGTGATGTCTCCGAGCTCGAGCAAACTGATTCCCGTGACGATTCCGAAGGCGTTTTCCAGGAACGGCAGGCTGCCGCCCAGAAAGAACCCGGCCATGAGTCCCCAGCCGGCGCGCCAGAGGCCGTCGCTGCGGACCAGCTCAATCGACTGGTGCTCCCAGAGGCCCGCGGCCCAGGTCAAAAGCAAGTATCCGAGTGCCGCGGTGGCCCCCACCTTGATCAGCTTGGTCCGGGTCCGAACGTCGTTGAGCGCAAGCGCCCCCGCCGCAGTCCCTCCCATCACGACCAGAAAGTACGAGATCCCGCTGCCCAGTGTCATGCAGGTCAAGAGCGAGAGGCCAAAGCTGGCCATGAGCGCAAAGTGGGGGCTGTAGGCGATGGCCAGGATCATCGCCGCGATGGCCACCGGCATGACCTCGGCGTTCCACGTCTGGTTGGCGAGCAGGCGGACCACGAGCAGACAGAGTACGACCAGACCGCATACCGTCGTGATGTGCCAGAGATGGCCGGCGATCCTGGGTTCATGCCAGAAGACGTAGTAACCGGTCAGCAGGAACAGGGCCGCGACCAGGCCAAGGATGCCAACCGCACGACCTGCGCGCTCGCCCAGTGAGCGCGCGCTTTGCGCGGCCTCGTGCTCCATCCGCAGCAAGATGAGCTGCTCCTCGCCGATTGCCTGCCCCTGTTCGACCAGGACGTCGCCTTTGGTGAAAGTGTCGAAGTGCTCGTTCACTCTGGAGCGGGCCTCGTCGCGCAGCCTCGCGGTGACCTCCGGCTCATGAGTCAGGGTCGAGCGGCTATCGATCCGGTCGGCGACAAGCTGGAACAGAATCTCACCAGTACGGGGCATGCTGAAAGCCGAGACAAAGTCGTGCTGCGGCGGTCCGCCCGGCTTGACGATTCGCTCGGGAACGACGCGCTCTCGCGGCACCAGGCGCGAGGCCGACCACGGCTGGCCGACGTTGTGGATGGCCAGCATCGAGCTTGATTCCTCGTTGCGCGGCAGGGCCTCGGGGCCCAGGACGCCATTCTCCAGAAGCGGCAGAAAGGCCTTCTGAAGCTGGACGTGAAGATTGTCTCGTCGCTGGGGCGTAGCGGTTGCCGCCTTGATGTCGAGGTACGTCTCGGGCTTCAGCTTCCAGGCACCGCGGACGGGCTCGGGCACATCTTCGAAGCGGCCCGATTTGGCAATGGTCGCGGTCAGATCATCGAGCCGATCAGCAAGGTCCTTGATCGGCGCGGGATCGTTGACCATCAACGGAGGCACCTTGTCGGCAGCGGCCTGGCGCTCGTTGCTGGTCTTGGTCTGGTTGCGGATTCGGAATTCCTTGACGTTGACCCGGATCTCCCGATCGGGCCGCTCGCCGAGCCGGAAGCTGAACGGGGGTCCCGAGCCGTGGACGATCGCGGCGCAGACTACCACCGCGGTTGCCACGACCGATAGTGCGACTAGACGGGCGCGCTGGCGGACCAGACGGCTCTGTTTCGCGGCGGCGGAGGGAAGGGACCGAAGCTGGGCCCTGGGGACTTTGGGGCGTCGTTTACCAATGCTCATGGAAGCATCTCAACCGGGCGTGGTCAGCGCTCGCGCTCGCAGCGCTCCACGCTGAGGTGAGCCGATACCACACGGCACCAGCTTCGCGGCCTGTACTCGCAACTCACGCTGGATTCGGAGAATCAGGACGATGTTCTCCGGCACCAAGCTCAAGAGGAGTATGCCGCGCCGCCTCACCCCGAGGCGAGCGAACCGGATTGCGAAGTTGGCTGCGGGGCGGGCACCCCGGCCGGCTGCTCCGGCCGACCCTCTCGATCGCGGTTCGATTCTTCATCTTCATAGGCGTTGACAATGGCCTGAACCAGCGGGTGTCTGACAATGTCCGACCGATCCAGCAAGACCGTCGCGACACCCTGAACCTTGGCAAGACGATCGATGGCATCGGCCAGCCCACTCCGGATCGCAATTGGCAAGTCGACCTGGGTGATGTCGCCGGTGACCACGATGCGGGCGTTCTGTCCCATGCGGGTCAGAAACATCTTCATTTGCGGGACGGTGGCGTTCTGCCCCTCGTCGAGAATGATCATGGCATCATTCAGGGTCCTTCCCCTCATGTAAGCGAGCGGAGCGATCTCGATCAGATCGTTGTCCATATAGCGGCGAATCTGGTCGTAGTCAATCAGGTCATGAAGGGCGTCGAGCAGGGGACGAAGGTAGGGGTTGATCTTGGCCTCGAGGTCCCCGGGCAGGAACCCGAGGTGTTCTCCGGCCTCGACGGCGGGACGGACCAGCACGATCTTCTTGATTCGCCCCTTCCGCAGCGCGGCGACGGCCAGGGCCACCGCCAGGTACGTTTTGCCGGTGCCGGCAGGGCCGACGCAAAGCACCAGCTCGTTCTCATGAAGCGCCCTCAAGTACCGGGCCTGGCCTTCCGAACGAGGCCGAACCACCCGGTTGCCCTCGCGAATCTCGACCACCCCGGCGGCACCGGGATCCTCGTGATTCAACGTCTTCTCGATCAGCTCGGCGACATCCGACGACAGGATCGTCCGGCGGGAGCGATGAAGCGCGCGTAGGCTCTCGAAAACCTGCCGGGCCATTTCGACGCGGTCGCCTTCCCCTTCGACGCGGACCTCACCATGCCGCGCCAGCACCTTGACCCCGAGGGCATCGCGAACCTGCCGCAGGTGCTGGTCTCGACTACCGAAAACAGCCAGCTCCTCGGCATGTCCTTCCAGACTGATCGTGACTTCTGGCATGCCTCGCCTCGTGCCGATCACGGCGAGCCCAAAGCGTCCGCAACGCAGATGCCGTTGCCCTTTGACCCCGCCCGATCAAACCGCATAATCCTAACTTTTATTATGGTATCAAATAAGGGAAATCTACAACATTCTGAAAAATCGATCAAACGACTCCTGCAAGCAAGCAAGCCACCAGGAGGTCATCCGGATTCACAAGCCCCTGCCCGATGTCGTTTTGCATCCTGCGCTCGAAGCGGGCTCCAGGATCAGGTACCTAGGGCCCGATCGCCACCCAGTAGGCATAGCCCACCGGTCCGGCGAAGAGCAAGGAATCCAGGACGTCGAGCACTCCCCCGAATCCGGGAACGGCCGACGAGGCATCTTTCCGCTCAGAATCGCGCTTGATCATCGATTCCATGAGGTCACCGAGTTGAGCGGCAAGGCCAACGAGCAAGCCAAATCCGACCGCCTCGGGCCCGCTCAGCGCCGGAAGATGAAGCAAATCGCGTGCCATTGCGGTGACAAGGAGCGCGGCCAGAACGGCGAAGAGCATGCCGCCGACGGCCCCTTCGATGGTCTTGTTGGGGCTGAGGCTGGGCCACAGCTTGTGCTTGCCCGCCATACGGCCGACCGTGTAGGCGCCCGTGTCGGCCCCCTTGGCGGTCGCGATCAGCATGATGAGCGGCACGAGCCCGTGATAGGGCCCTTCGAGCCATCGCATCTGGACCACGAACGTGCCCAGCAGGCCGATGTACGCCACGACCAAGAGCGTGCTCGCGATCGTCGCCATGGTCCGGCCTGGTTTGACGAACTGGACGCTCTGAACCACGAAGCTGACCATCAGCACGCCCACGAAGGTCAAGAGGGGCCACGAGAGCACGGCGAGGGGCTCGGGCGGCTCGGTGGCCAGGAGACTGGGCTGGGCCCTTGCATTCAGAAAGTCGGCCAGGTGCGGCATCCAGTTGGCAGCCACGATGGCCATCACCCCACCCAGTACGGAATTCACGGAGGGGCGGCAGCCCGCCGCGGCGAGCAAGCCAGCCAACTCGACCGCCGCGGCTCCCATGGCAAGGACCGACAGCAGCAGCCACAACGGAAACCAGGGCGCGAACCACTCGTCCAGGTAGAGCACCCCAAGCAAAACCGCGATCAGGCAGAGTCCGCTGAGAACGCGCGTACCAAGCATAATGGCCCGGGAGCCGAAGCCGTTAAGGAACGAAGGTAAAGGGAACCGTCAGTCCCGCTGAACGCCCCGGGACATCGGCGCGGGAGACAGTGTATCGGCGAAACTACTTTACACGGAACTCGTTCCCGCCGCCAGAGAGGCCGCGGGCAGGCCCCCGAACCTGCGCTCGCGCGACGCGTAGGCCGAACACGCGTGCAACAGGTCGTCCGCGCGGAAGTCGGGCCAGAGCGTCGATGTGATCCAGAGCTCGGTGTACGAGATCTGCCAGAGCAGGAAGTTGCTGATCCGCATCTCGCCCGCGGTGCGGATCAAGAGGTCGGGATCGCTCATTCCACGCGTGCTCAAGTAAGACTCAAAGACCCTCTCGTCGACCTGTGCCGGGTCAACCCGGCCTTTCCGTACATCCTCGGCCAGCCGGCGAGCGGCATCGCCGATCTCGGTCCGACCACTGTAATTGACCGCCAGGCAAAGAATCATCCCCGTGTTCTCGGCCGTACTGCTCGCGGTCCGGTCGAACTCCGCCAGCACATCCTGCGGTAGCCCCGCCCGCCGGCCAATCATCCGGAGCTGAACGTTCTGGTCCATCAATTCCGAGCGTTCTACCACCAGGAAATGGCGCAGCAGCCGCATCAAGAACTTGAGCTCGCGGGGCGGCCGCTTCCAGTTTTCGACTGAAAAGCAATAAAGCGTCAGTTGCTCCAGTCCGAGGCGGCATCCCTCCTCGACGACCGCGCGCACGCTCTGGATGCCGCGGCGGTGCCCCACGATCCGGGGCAGACCACGCCGCTGCGCCCACCGCCCGTTGCCATCCATGATGATGGCGATGTGCCCGGGAAGCTGCTCGGGTTTCAACCCCGCGGCGGCGATCCGCGCCAATCCTTCCTCGGTGATCGCAGGTCCTTCTCTGAATGATGGATGCATGAATTCCTCAAGAACCATGACGGGTCAAGCGGGGCCCGCTCGTCAAGCCTGGCAGTGCAGTTACGCCCTGGTTCCCGCGGCGACCATGATGGTCTGCCGGCGGTCCGGGCCGACCGAGACAATCGACGCCGGAACACCCACCTGCTGAGCGAGGAACTGAACGTAGTTCCTGGCATTGAGGGGAAGCTCCGACCAGTGGCGAACGCCGGTGAGGTCTTCGGACCAGCCGGGCAATGACTCGTAGACCGGCTGGCAGAGGTCGAAATCGGCCAGTGAAGCAGGCAGGTCGGCAATCCGCTGACCATTCTTCTCGTAGGCAACGGCGACCTTCAACTCGTCGAAGCCGCTGAGCACGTCCAGGAGCATGATCGCGATCTCGGTCGACCCGCTCACCCGCGCCGAGTAGCGGACGGCCACGGCGTCGAACCAGCCGCACCGCCGAGGGCGCCCGGTGATGGTCCCATACTCGCGGCCGACCCGGCGGATTCGCTCGCCGGTAGCATTGTCTTGCTCGGTGGGGAAGGGCCCGCCTCCGACGCGGGTCGTGTATGCCTTGACCACGCCGATCCAGCGGTCGATGTGGCGCGTGGGCACGCCCGATCCGGCCGCGATCCCCGCCGCGCTGCTGTTGGAGCTGGTCACGTAGGGATAGCTGCCATGATCGATGTCCAGCAGCGATCCTTGTGCCCCCTCGAACATCAGCCTCTTGCCATGCGCCAGGGACTGGTGCAGCCAGGCCGTCGTGTCGCGGATGAATGGCCGCAGCGTCTCGGCATCATCGAGGTATTCGTCGGCCACCGTCCTGGGGTCGAACGGCTCAAAATCGGCAAGCATGGCAGCCAGCAGGCGGTTCTTGTAATTGATGATACGATCCAGGCGATCGCGAAAGACGGCCGGGTGAAACAGGTCGATAACCCGGACGCCGTGGACCCGGCCCACCTTGTCGCGATAGCATGGCCCGATCCCGCGGAGGGTCGTTCCGAGGTGATCGGCCGTGGACGAGGACTCTTCGGTCAACCGCTCCTCGGCCAAGTGGTACGGGAGAATCACGTGCGCGCGGTCGCTGATGTGCAGGCGGCCGCCGAAATCGATTCCCTGTGCCGACAGCCTATCGATCTCCTGGAGCAGGGCAGGGGGATGGATGACCACGCCGTTGCCGATGACGCAGTCGATCCCCTTGCGCAGGATGCCGGTGGGCACCAGTGAGAGCTTGTAAGTCACGCCCTCGTGAACGACCGTGTGCCCCGCGTTCGCGCCCCCTTGGTAGCGGACGACCACGTCGTGCTGGTCACAGAGCAGGTCGACAATCTTTCCCTTGGCCTCATCGCCCCACTGGAGGCCCACGACGCAACTCGAGCCCACGGCATTCCGCTCCGATCCGATCCGTACGGCGACCGATAGCCTGTCGCTTGGCATTGTAAAGTTACAGGTTAACGCCGGGAATCTGCGCCGTCAATTGCGGCAAGGTATCTCGACAGGTTCTTGCGACGAAGGTCACCGGCGAACCGATCCTACCCTTCACCCGATCATCGTGCGGAACTCGTCGAAAAGGTACTGGCTGTCGTGCGGGCCGGCGGAGGCCTCGGGGTGGTACTGCACGCCGAAGACAGGAAGGCGCTTGTGCCGCAGGCCCTCGAGCGTCTGATCGTTGAGGTTGACGTGGCTCAGCTCGACGTCGGCTGGAAGCGTGGCGGGATCGACCGCGAAGCCATGATTCTGGGTGGTGATCTCGATCTTGCCGGTCATCTCGTTGCGGACCGGATGATTGGCGCCGCGATGGCCGAACTTGAGCTTGAAGGTCTTGCCGCCGAAGGCCTGGCCGAGAATCTGGTGCCCGAGACAGATGCCGAAGATCGGGATCCCTCGCGACTCGGCGGCGGTGCGAATCAAGGTCCGCAGCGCCTGGGTTGCTTGCACGAGCGCTCCGGGATCTCCCGGTCCGTTCGACAGGAAGATGCCGTCGGGCTGATGATCCAGGATGGCCTGGGCGGGCATCGATCCGGGAACCGCTGTCACGCGGCAGCCGATATTGACCAGGTGGCGCAGGATGTTCCACTTCATGCCGAAATCGAGGGCGACGACGTGCGGCCGGCGGGGTGCGGGGGCTGCCGGTGTCCCCGCGGGGTGGAGATTCGAACCAGAGCCGTGCTGATTGAAAAGAAATTGCTGGTTCAGGCCGGGTTCCCAGGTGAAGGATTCCCGGGGCATGACTTCGCGGGCGAGGTCGCGGCCGAGCAGTCCGGGGCTCTTCCGAGCCTTGTCCACCAGGCTGGCGTCATCGAGATCGGCCGTCGACAGGATGCCCTTCATCGCCCCCAGGACCCGCGTCAGCCGCACCAGGGCGCGGGTGTCGACGCCCTCGATGCCGATGATGCCGTGTCTGGCCAGAAACGCTTCAAGCGATTCCTGCGCGCGGAAGCTGCTGACCCGGCTGCTGAGCTCGCGAATCACGAAGCCTCGGACCCAGGGGCGACGGCTCTCCAGATCCTCGTCGTTGACCCCGTAATTGCCGATTTCGGGGTAGGTCATCGTCACGATCTGACCGTGATACGAGGGGTCGGTAAGGATCTCCTGATAACCCGTCATGCTTGTGTTGAAGACGACCTCGCCATCGACCTCGCCCCGGGCGCCAAAGGCCCGGCCGCTAAAGACCGTACCGTCCTCGAGCGCGAGTTTCGCCGTGTCCATCGTCACTACCGGGGCCGCTCGGCCGCCACTCCAAAACCTGGGTGCCTGATCCAGACAACCCAATCTTACCCGGTCAGGTGCTCATGCGTCGAGTCACGTCCGCGGGGGCGGCCAGGGCCGTTTCATTTTCGGAGTGGGATTGGCAGTGTCTCTTGAAACCTCACTTGCTGAAGCTGAGGGCGTCGGGCTGGCGCTGCCTGGCGGGAGGCGCCTCGATTTTCCACTACGTTTCCCCGCGCGACATAGCCTCAGCGTCGCCTGGACATGCGTCGAGAACTTTGATCCCGACTGCTGTCGTTGCGAATTTGTTTCGTTCGGCGAGGCTCTCCAGACCCCGCCGTTCGGCTGACCGCAGCCCTCCACGTGACGCGCCGACGGTCGGGGACTGGGAGACCTATGGTCACAGAGGACGGTCGGGTCAGGAGACCACTGTCCGAACCAGCTTCCCCAGGAACTCCAGGGTCCAATTCTGCATTTTCGTACACTTTCGTCTGCCACCGCCAGTTCACGGGGCGTCGGGGAGCCGGGCACCGGCGGAGAGGGTTGTACAAGACCAACTTTTCACCGACACTGGACGGGCGTGCGGTAGAGAAAAGTAGAGATTGACCGCTCTTCTCGCCACTACGCCTTCGTTCGGCGAGGCTCTCCAGACCCCCGCCGTTCGGCTGACCGCAGATCTCCACGTGGGTCTCCTTGGGTCTGACCCCTCAAAGCCTGCAACAATGGCCTGGGTGATCGAGCAAGTGATGGAGGGGGTGCTGCCATTCGATCATTTGATTGCCCAATTGGGGCTTGGCTGACTTCGCAAGACTCCAAGAATAACTGAAAACTCGGTCTGACCTTGCGCCAAGAAGCTCGGGAAAGGAGAATCATTTCAAAATGTGAAACCTTTCATCGAAACCCTGCGGGTAACCAACCCCGTCCGGCAGAGCCGGGCCAGCAGCCGGAAGCGAGTCTTGCGTGGGGACGGGCGACCGTCACCGCGAAGCGTAGACAGCGAGACCAAACGCTGTGTGATTGAGCCCCGAAATTTCCTTGTCGTGAGCCTTCGTCTTGGTCAGTCGCGGGGGCCGCGCCAGGCATTATAGGAACTCAGAAAAGTAATGCACGCCGAGCCTCAGTTCTGTATGCTATTGCTCATGAGACCCATAGGCTCACCCACTGAATTGGAACATCGGCGGCGACTCGCTGTCCAACGCGTCTTGGAAGGGTACGCGACCCAAGAGGTGGCCGATTTCCTGGGGGTCGATGGGGCCACCGTGCGGCGGTGGGTGGCCGCCTTTCGCCGGCACGGGGGACAAGGACTAGCCGCTCGTCCGGCCGCGGGACGACCTCGAAAACTCACGACCACCCAGGAGAAAATCATCCGGCGTTGGTTGACGGAGAAACCCTCGGAGCATGGGTTCCCCACCGAGCTTTGGACCGGCCCGCGGTTGGCCCATCTGATCCAACAGGAGTTCGCCGTCCGTCTCCATCCGCGGTATCTCACCGCGTGGATGCGGGAACGTGGCTTCACTCCCCAGAAGCCCCAACGCGTCCCCCGAGAGCGGGACCCGGAGGCGATCCACCAGTGGCTCACGACCCAGTGGCCGCGCATCAAAAAAAGGCTCGGCGACAGGAGGCCGCGCTCGCCTTGATTGACGAGAGCGGCGTGCTCATGGCGCCCCTGGTCCGGCGCACGTGGGCACCCCGCGGGCAGACGCCTCAGTTGGACCAATCCGGCGGTCAGCGTCAGAAGGTCTCCGTCGCGGCGGCCCTCTGGTTGCCGCCACGCCGGGACCGCTTGAGCTTGTCCTTCGCGACCTTGGTCAACGGCTATTTCGACAATTGGCAATCGGCCGCCTTCCTTGAGGCCTTGCTCCAAGAGTTGACCGGCCGTGTCGTGGTCGTGTGGGACGGGGGCAGTATGCACAAGGGGGATGCGATCCACGAGTTGGCGGAGCGCTGCGCGGATCGGCTGAGCCTGGAGAAGTTCCCGCCCTACGCACCGATCCTCAATCCAGTCGAGCCCGTCTGGAGTTGGCTGAAGTACGGGCGATTGTGCAATTTCGCTCCTCAAGACGCCATCGAGCTGGACCAAGCGATCGTCGCCGAACTGACCTCGATTCAGAACGACCAGGGAATGCTGCAGAGCTTCTTTCATGCTTCAGAGCTTCCGTTGCCGCGTGCATTACTTTCCTGAGAAGCTATAAAAGTAAGGCTCTGTGGCGCGCGATCTACTCCAAAAGAACAGTAGCTTTACTCTCCGCTGCCTTCGGGGTAGACGTGACATTAAACAAACATAACATGCTTCAGCTCCGACGAATGAATGATCTTACTCCAGAATTCCCACTTCATAATGATTCTGCATCCAGCGAAGATACTATAGTTTCATTTTTGTATATCAGCCGAGGATGGTCGTCTAAATGCGGCGGATATTTGCATTTGTTTCGTTCAGGCGAACAACGTACGCCATCGAACTCGATTGAGCCTATAGCGAACAGGTTTGTCGCATTTCGCACAAGAGCGTCTCATTGGCATTCCGTTGAGAGGGTCTGTGGTTGGGAAAGATTGAGCGTACTTGCCCTCTGGGATATAATAGGGGCGTCTCGAAACTCTTAAGACTGTTTCTGCAGCCTCTTTCGTAGAATTGAGGGCACCGCTCGCACCGAGCTTTAATCGAGAGGCGGCTCGCCGGTTGATCTGGCTCCAGCTTCGCGCAAATTGACTCACGCACCCCGCTTACCGCTGGGCACTTGGTTATGGACGACCTTCATCAAGTTAGTTGTTGTTGGAGATGCTTGGCAATAACTTCCAAGACTCATAAATAACTTCCAAGGCTCATAATGGATTCCGGGGTGGTGTCAACAACAGGCCGACCAGGGCACTCTACAGCCTCTTGCCACGAGCCCGGATGTTGTGCACGAACTCGAAGAAGCCCAGGTACAGCGGCAAAGTCTCCTGCGGGATCCCTCCATGGAGGCGAAGCCTGGAACGCGGCAGCGACCAGAATTCTTCCATTCTGTCGACACGCGCTTCGCAGAATTCGTTCCCGTCGTCGTCTCGGGCGTACTCCGACTCAACTCAGAACTGAGACCAGTATTACCATGATCGGGGGGCGAAAATGTTGCAGAGACTCGTCGTCCCGCCATCGTACATGACCTTGGTGGGAATACTGACCATCTACCTCTCCACGATCGCGACGGTGGAGTCTCGTGATAGAAATGATGAGTTAGCCCGCAAGAGATATCTCGGGATTGAGATTCGTCGCGCAATTCCTGAGAAGAGGGACAAGTTAAAAAGCAAAGAGCAGGAAGGGGTCATTGTCGACTGCGTTGATGCCAATTTCCTCAAGGAGAATGCCGGCTTTGTATTAGGGGATATATTAACTGATGTTAATGAAACTATAATTGCGAGCCCGTCTCACTTCATCGAAACCGTCTCTTCATATAGGCCGGGCGAGACAGTTACGATTTCCTTCCTGCGCAACGGAAAGAAATCAAAGACGAAGGTCCTCCTGAAGTCTCGGCCACTTGAGGCGAGCGACGCCTATCAAGTGATATACGGTACAGTAGTTAGCCGAGGAAAGCGGTTGCGAACAATTGTCACACGTCCGAAGGACAACGAGAAGCACCCGGCAATCTTTCTGATCCAGGGGCTAGGCGCCTTTTCAATTGAGCGGGTCCCATACCGTGTTGGGCTATACGATCGCATCATAGACGACTTTGCACGCCGCGGCTATGTCACCATACGTGTCGACAAGCCCGGACAAGGCGACAGCGAAGGTGGTCCGACACGCGATATTGACTTCGAGACCGAATTGGACGGCTATAGACAGGCTCTCAAGTTTCTGAAGTCATTTGAGTTTGTGAATGCTGATGATATAATCATTTTTGGTCACAGCATGGGTGGAATAATGGCTCCAATCATTGGGGCTGAAATCAAGGTGAGGGGGATAGCTGTTTACGGCACCGTTGGTAGGACTTGGCATGAATACACGCTTGAAAATGTTCGTCGGCAGATGTCCTTCGATGTTCCCGACTTCAACGAAATCGACCGCACCCTACGGCAAGACGCGGCCATCGATCTCTATATCACGGCGGGCCTTTCTCCAACCGAGATCAGCGCACAGCACCCCGAACTGAAGAAGGAAGTCGATGAATGGTACACCGAGGGGATGTACCACGGCGATACGAACTACAAGTACTTCCGCCAACTCGCTGGCAAGAACTTCGCCCAAGCTTGGACTGAATTTAGTGGGCACAGCCTAGCTGCGTGGGGTAAGTCTGACTTTATTTCAGAAGAAGTTGATCATGCCTTAATCGCCAGGATTATTAACCGAGTTCATCCAGGTTATGGAGTGTTCGTCACAGTTGAAGGTATCGACCACAAATTCAATCGAGCCTCGTCACAGAAGGAAAGTTTCGAGAACTTTCAAAAGCCCGACCACGAATACAATCCGATTTTTCTGGTTGTATTGCGTGAATGGGCGTCGAAAGTCTGCGGTGGCGGCGGGCTCAAT
>JAFAHT010000243.1 GCA_019237095.1 Planctomycetaceae bacterium | reverse complement strand
GAGGAAGTGTTGTCAATGGCGCCTGCGTTAGTAGCATGGTTGCCGGTGAAGAAGCCGCCATTGATCGTCAGTGTGCCAGAATTGAAGTTGTTGATGGCCCCGCCCGAATTGGCAGCCGAGTTGCCGGAGAAGATGCTATTGACGATGGTGAGCGTTCCATCGTTCGAGATGCCCGCGCCGGAGGGGGCAGTGTTGCTGGTGAACGTCGAGTCGTTCACGACCAAGGTGCCGCTGTTGTCGATCGCACCGCCGGAAATGGAAACATTGTTCTTTGCGAGGGTCGTGTTGCTGAGCGTCAGCGTCCCGGTGTTTTCGATCGCGCCGCCGGAGGAGGCGTAGTTGTTGGAAAGGTTGGCGTTGCTCACAATCAGCTTGCCGGCATTGAAAATGCCGCCGCCGTTGTTGCTCGTTACGGGCCCGTACGCGACGAACCCGTCCTCGATGTTGAGGTTCGTGATCACGGCCTGCACACCGCTATCGATCTGGAACACGCGGCTACCATTGCCAGCTTCGAGGGTGACCGAGGTGCTGGGGCTGCTGCCGTCGATGGTGATCGTGCCGGCGCCGGCGCCGCTCAGCTCCAATTGTCCCTGGGTGAGGTTGATGGTGCTGCTTCCCAGGCTGGGGTCGAAGGTGATGGTGTCCGACGTCCCGGCCGCGGCGTCGGCGTTGGCCAGCGCGATGGCTTCACGCAACGACAACTCGTTGCTCACAGGGGCGTCGGTGCCATTGTTAACTACCAGCACAGACAACATCGTTCGATCCTCGAGGGGCTCGACCAGCAGGCGGGTGAACCGCCGGCGACGGCGCTGGTGGAGGACGGGACCCTGAGGAAAAATGTGCTTCGGGACACGGCGCTTCATGGGGTCACCTCAGTAAGGAATGGACCGTCCCACCCCGCTTTGCCCCTGGCCACACTGTATGGACTCAACTGCGAGGTTATTCCGGGGCGTCTGCCGATTCGGCAAACTCGGCTCAACGAGCCGAGGCAAGATGCTCGGGCCGCGGTCGTGTGTTCAGTCAATTGGGACCTTGTTTCAGCCCTGGCATCGCAAGGAGGCTTGCGTCGGTGCCAGGCAGAATTCCGCATGTGAGCTGTCAGCGCTCAACGGTCAGCATGACTCTCCAGCGACAATGCTAGCTCAGAGCACCTGAGGAAGTAAAGAGTCACGTCTCAAATAATTCGAAAAAGTTAAATGAAACCGAGCAGAAAATCAGAACAGTCGTAAGCATTTGGTGCAAGGCAGCAACGGTGTCTCTTTTTGTTATCTAGTTTCTCCAGTTTTGCGAACAATCTGTCTACTTCCTTTAGATAGCGCTGCAAGTACTCGTCTCCTTCCTCTTTTATGGGCCTCTCGACCGTCATGGCCCTGGCGCTTGGGACGGATACGCGACCGGCTCATGCGGCTTGCGTCCGACGGGCCGCCACCGGGCACGCAACCGGCCTCGACCGGGGAGGTTCGATGCACCAGTACGATAAGAGCAGCAAGTGGCTGATCCAGCACCACGGTGATTCGATCCTGCGGCTGGCCGGTGTGCTCGACATCGTCTCCTGGGAACCGCTTCCAGCCGAGCTGGTCCAGTCCCGCCGGCTCCCCGACGGCCTGCGAAGAAAAAGGGGACATACAGATTTCTACACCGGCTCCATGAGCTCCGATCCAATAAAGCGCTATGTCCCGCTTTGTCCTCATGTTACTGCATGGGTTCGGGGTCGAGCACGGCGTCGATGTCGCGTGCCCCGTGCAGGACGCGGATGATCTCGATCCCGCCTTCGATGGGCCGGTAGAAGAGCAAGTGCTTGGGAAACCCGTCGATTCGCCAGACATGCTATCCGGCGAGGCGGGGGTTGGAGGATTCCCGCCGCTCGCCCATGCCTGGCATGCGGGCGAGTTTATCGAAGGTGGCGGCGGTCGCATCGTAGAAACGCAGGGCCGTTTCCAGACTCGCTTCCCGCAGAGGTATTCGGCCTGGCCGTCGATGTCCCGGTCGGCGGCGGGAAGGACGCTGACTCGCGGCGTCATTGGTGGCTGATCGCCTTGCCGAGCCGCTCCGTCAGCTTGCGTTTCTTCTCCTCCCAATACTCCCTGGTGACCGGGACCGGTTCGCCGGAATCCAGGCCTTCGAGCAAGAGGGCGTCGATCCGCTCCTCGACCTTGCGTTTCTGGTCGGCACGGATCAACTCGCGTACATATTCGCTAGCACTGCTGTATCCGCCTTCGGAGACGCGTTCCTGCACGAAGTGCTTCATCGACTCGGGCAAGGCGATGTTCATGGTTTCCATTTGGTGATACCTCCTTATCCGACCATCTTAGGGGCGTTGGCACTTATTGTCAATCCATTGCCAATAATCTAAGTGCGTGCATGGAACGCCGGATAGGGGTAAGTAACGCCCTAACTTTCCCTCAACGTCCTTGGCACGCTGACCCTGACAGATCGTCCATAAACTTCAACTTTGTCCGCCCGCGGACTCGTCGTCGTTGAAAGCCCCGTGCCGCAAAATCGTACATCAATCCTACTTGACCGGATGCACCTTACCCTCGAAGACGGTTCCCCAGATGGCGATGTCCTTGAGCTTCATCGGGTTCACCGTCATCGGGTCGTCTTCGAGGACGGCGAAATTGGCGACCTTGCCGGGGGCAATGGAGCCCATCTCTTGCTCCATCCGCCAGGAGTAGGCCGCGTCGATCGTGATGGCGCGGAGGGCCTGGTCGACGCTGATTCGCTGATCTTTGCCGGCGATCCGGCCCGAGGCCGTGGTGCGATTGACGGCGCACCAGGCGAGATAGAGCGGGCTGGCCGGGGCGATGGGCAGGTCGCAGTGGAGCGAGATCGACACGTCGTGACGGGCGAGTGAACCAAGCCGCACCATCTGGTCGGCGCGCTCGAGATCCAGGCCCACCTTGCCGTAGCGATCGGCGAAGGCTGTCGGGTAATACGGGTTGGCGCTCACGATGGCCCCCAGGCGGGCGATCCGGGCGACCTGCTCCTCGGTCGAGTTGCCGAAGTGGACCAGGACCGAGCGATGGTCGTACCGCGGATTCTCACGCATGCAGCGTTCGAGCGCGTCGAGCACCACGTCCAGGCCGAGGTCGCCGTTGACGTGGATGTGAATCTGGTAGCCGGCGTCCCAGTAGAGCTTGGTGGCCGCACGGATCTCCTGGGGCGTCGCGATCCACTCCCCCTTGTGGCCGTCCGTATATCCCCCCTTCATCTGCATGAGCTGGGAAACGATCGCGCCGTCGGCGAACAGCTTGATCTGGTTGGGTAGGAACGCAACCTTTCCCGACGGCGCCAGCGCGACCACCTTCTCGGTGGCGGATATGGAATCGTCCTCGCCGTAACGCTCGAAGATCGACCGGCCATCGGGGATGAAGAGCGACGAGAACGGCGTGCTCTCGGCGCCCAGGACGGACTGGTAGAGCGCCAGCAGCTCGGGCGTCATGATCGCGCCCGGCTCGTTGATCGCCGTCACGCCGCAGCCATGCAGGTACTTGACCAGCATTTCCAGGCCCGCCCGCAAGCGCTGGGGCGTGGCCAGCCTGGGGAGCAAGGGCTTGGTGATTAGCTCGAGCCCCTTCTCGTAGAAGTGGCCCGTGTCCCAGTCGCACTGGCGGCTCGTCTGACCTTGCCCTTCCAGGGACGCCCTGGTGAGGCCCAGCGCCGCGAGCGCGGCGGTGTTCAGAAAGAACTCATGCACCGAGCGGTGCCAGACGACGATCGGCCGGGTGTCGCTGACGGCGTCTAGCTGCTTGCGGGAGATTGGTCCGTGCCAGAGCTGGTGGTATCCCCAGGTGAAGAGGAATTCCTTGGGGTCTGCGAGCGCGGCGTGGGCCTGACGCAGCCGCGCGAAGTATTCGTCGCGGGTCGCGGCCGCCTTGATCGTCCGGCCGGGCAGCTCCCAGTCCTCGATCGCGATCACCTCGACCGAGAGGCAGAGGGCGCCCAGCATCGGGTGCACGTGTTGCTCGATCAGGCCAGGCATCAGAATCTTGCCGGCAAATCGCTCGTCCAGGCCGAAGGGGCGGTCGGCCAGGGCCTTCTTCACTTCCTCGAGCGAGCCGACGGCCAGGATACGGTCGCCCGCCACGGCCACCGCCGTGGCCGTCGGATTGGCTGGTTCCATGGTGAGGATCTTCCGCGCCGTGAAGACCCGGGTGGGAGCGTCGCCCGCCGAGGGTGCGAAGAGGACGTTGAGGTCGCCCTGCGCCAGCGCAGAGCCGGCACCGATTCCCAGGAGCAGGAATGCGAATACAGGCAGCACGTGAAGTTTGAGACCCATGATGTCTTTCGTCCCGTGGCAAAACCCCGGCGCGGTCTTCGGAAGTCGAAAACGCCCGGGAACACGATCGATCCTCTGAGACGTCAGGGTAACGTGTCACTTCGAGGGTCGCCAGAACCCACAGCGCGGTCTCGACGCTGGACCCCGGGCACGGCTTGGTTACAATGTCGCCCATGAACGTCATCGTCGTGGTCTGCAACAGCTTGCACCTGGGGTTCCTGGGTGCTTACGGCAACGCCTGGATCGAGACGCCCAACCTCGACCGCCTGGCGGCGGAGGGGACCGTCTTCGATCATCACTTTCCCGAGAACCTGACCACGCTGCCCACGCGGCGAAGCTGGTGGACGGGGCGGTACGGCTTTGCCGACGCGGAGCAGGGTTGGACGCCGCTGCGCTGCGACGAGCTGATCCTGCCCGACCTGCTCTGGGACAAGGGCGTGAGCACCGCATTGATCTCTGATGTTCCCCTGCTGCGCGAGGCCGGTCTGGGCTACGGCCGCGGGTTCGACGAGGTGCTCTGGGTGCGCGGAGGGGGATATGACCCGTTGATTCCCGCCGCCGACCCCCGGACCCGGAAGGTTCAACTGGGTGACGAGCCGGGTCTGCGGCTTCCTGCCGACGACGACGCGAACCAGGGGCTCTGGAAAAAGCGCTGGGAGCAGTTCCTCAGGAACCGGTCGGTGCTGCGTACGGACCTCGAGGCGAATACGGGAGTTGCCAGGACGGTACGGACGGCCATTGACTGGCTCGAGCGTCGAGCCCCCCGGTCCGACCCGTTCCTGCTCTGGCTCGACCTGTTCAGCCCGCACGGACCGTGGGACCCGCCCCAGCCCTATCGCGACCAGTACGCCGCCGTCGATCCCGACGAGTTCGAGGCTGGTGAGGAGGGCGACCTGGTCGAGGAATCGGCCGATGTCGACGAGGAGATCGACATCGAGGATGTGCCGGTGCTGATCGACGTTCCCGCCGGCGCCGTGGGTGACGTTCTGAGCGAGGCTGAGCTGTTCCGTCTGCGACGCACGTATGCCGGCACCGTGACCCTGGTGGACCGCTGGCTGGGCGAGCTGTTCGAGGCCTTGCGGCGAATGGGCCGGATGGACGATACCCTGCTCGTCTTCACCAGCGATCAGGGCGAGCCGCTGGGCGAGCACGGCTATGTCCGCCGGTTTCGCCCCTGGCTCTACGACGAGCTCATCCACACGCCGCTCGTGATCCGCCTACCGGGTGGCAAGTTCGGCGGCGGCCGGCACCAGGCTCTGGTCCAGACGGTCGACCTGCTGCCGACCATCCTCGGGGCTCTCGGCGTGCGACCGGGAGACAATCTCGATCAGCCGATTCACGGGCATGATCTGCTGCCGCTCATCCGCGGTGAGCAGACCAAGGTGCGCGACTATGCCTGCATGGGCATGGACGTCGAGGAGTTCGCAATCCGGACCCACCACTGGCACCTGATCGTGCCGGTCGTGTCCGACCCGGACGAACCGCGATCCGCCGAGCTTTATCGCAAGCCCGAAGACCGCTGGGAACAAAACAACGTCATCGAGCAGTATCCCGAGATTGCCGACCAATTGGAGCTGGCGCTAAGGCGCTTTGTCGAGGCCTTGGGACGCGATGCGCTCGAGGACCTGGCCCCTCTCCGCGAGATCGCGCGGTACGGGGCTCCATGAGCCCAGCCCGGACTGGCTACAGGGCAGCACCGGGCTCGAGCTGGCCTGGGGCGAAGCCGTAGGCGCAGCGAGTCCGCCGCACTTGCTCGCACAGCGCTTGCAGTTCCCCCACCAGAGTCGGAACTCGGAGTCGTGGCATTTGCACGCGCAGCCGTGTCGCCAGCTTCTTACCTTGGCGAAGAAGTCCGAGGCCATTCCATAGTGAAACCATGAAAAGCACGGCGCTTTCGGCGCCTTTGCGGTGCAGGTGCAGGGGAGTGGAGTGGAAGCTTGCGGAGACTGCGGAGTCGGTTGGACACATCCGGCCGCCGTCTGGCCGGTCGGCCGGGGCCCGGGCATGCAGGTCTGATAGGCCGTCGGGAACATGACCGGAGGGAGCTGGCACTTCGGCGGCGGTGCCGGTTGGTGCAACGAGTGGATCCAGGCCAGCAGCCAACAGCTTTTGTGAGGTGGCTTCGCCGGTTTCCCGGCTGAGCGGACGCTCATTTGCGGCGACGGCGAGGCCTGAGCCAAGGCCAAGCTGCCGTGGCCACTGGCGGCCGGAGCCGGAACCGGGGACGGGGCAGTAGCAAAACCCTGGCCTGCGGGAACCGGTACCGGAGCTGGCACGGCCGTCTCAGACTCGGGTTCGAGGGTGGAAGGTACTGGCTTGGGGCCCGGTTCGGCGGTCGGTACGGGCTCGGGTACGGGTACAGGGAGAGGCGGGGGCGGACCCGTGGACGGCGTCGTCGAGGGGGCCGTCGTTGGGGGCTTCGGGGTAGTGGGCTTGGGCTTGGGCCGCTGGCTTACGGTTGACGGAGCCGGCCGCGGGCTGGATGTGGACGGCTGGGCCGGCTCGTCCCCGCCGGTGGTCGTCAGATCGGCCGCACTGGCCACGGTCGCAATCAAGTAGGCCTCACGCCGCGGCCGGTTTCGGGCTGGCTCGCCCAGCGCAGGCTGCCGGATCTCAGGAAGTTCCGGCGTCGAGCTGACCACGAGATCTCTCGGGCTCGTTCCCCGGGTTGCTTCATCACCCTCGTTCAGATCGGCGGGCTCAACCTCGAGCGCGACCGCCCCTCGGCTCTCTGGTCGGTCGTGGAGCTTGGCCGGAACCCGGACGGCGATGGGGCTGGGCAGAAGCTTGGGAACATCTCCCTGGGCGGTACTTGCCGCCTTGGTCCGCGCCGCCTGCTGGCGAGTGGACGCGCCCTTTGCCGCATCATCTCCGCTCACGGGCCTGACCTGGCGATCATTGCTTCCGTCCGGGGCCGCGGCTGGTGTGGAAAGGGACGCGAGGGTGGGGTAAACATCTCCGGCCGAGGCGGTTCTCTTGCCACGATCCCGATTCCCGAGCATCGGAAAGAGCCGCGAAAGCCCGGAGGATCGTGGTGCGGGCCAGATGTCGGTCTCGGGCGCGGTGGATCGGGCCGTATCGGCGTCGGGTGTCACTGCGGTACCGGCAGCCGCGCTGGCCGAGGTTGGCGTTGGCCGCGCCCAGAATCTCGATCCGAACCAGCCCGAGGAACGACTCGGGGCGGCTTCCTCCGGGTTTCGCGCGGACCCATTCATCCGCGACTGGACCCCCGCGCAACCTGAGGCGCTCAACAGCAGCAACAGCACGACCCCGCCTAGTCTTTGCGACGGTCTCATGGCGACTCCTTCCGCCGGCGCACACTCGATCGCTTCGTCCGTTTCCGCACAGCGGGGCGGTTTCGGACAGCTTGCTTGCTGATTTCAATCGGCAGATATCGGAACAACACGCGACGATTTCGACTGGTCGGATCGGCTCCGAACGTACAGAATTCCTACACCCGGCAAATTTCCCTCGAATTGCCGAGTTCCATGGAATGCGAAGAATGAAATGAGAAGAAGGACGCAGACCGGCCCGGGGATCGTGGAGATCTGATCGGTACGCTGATCACGAACGGCCAGAACCTTTTCATGTGCGGTCGCGGTTTGACCGGAGGTTCAGAAAGCGTCCCGTTCTTGACCACGGAACCAGCTCGAGGAGACTGACTTATGATCGACGAGGAAGCGGCCAGACGGTTCATGACGGCACCCTGGTTGGTGGAAGTTGACCGCGAGATAAAGCTGGCACTCCTGAACGCGTTGGCCGAGGAACGAGCCGAGGCCGGAGCTGTACTCCTTGCCCAGGGGCAGCCGAATGACCACTTGACCTTCCTCATCGAGGGATCTGTAGAGCTTGAGAGGACATTCAGTACGGGCCGGAAAGATCTCGTCACCACGCTGACGGCACCGGTCGTCTTTGGCACCACGTCGTTCTTCCAGCCTAAACCCCCCACAATCACAGCGCGGGCGCTAACGGATGTCTGGATGCTCACATTGCATCATCCTGCGCATGACAGATTGCGGCGGGAGAACCCGCGCGCTGCCGAGGCGCTGGCGCTCGCGGTCGTCCGCACGCTCTCGGAGCGGTTTGATCTGCTCGACAAGCTGTTCACCGATTACATCGCTCATCATCCCGATGCGCCGGCCAACACGGTCTCCGAGTGGTCGCGCTTCCGCGCCCGCCTGTTCGGGGAGCACAAGATCTGATTCGCCTTGATCGACTGTTCCACGAGTGCGCGGCGAAACGGATCAATCGCTTGGAATGTTGGTGTCGGGTGAGCGATCATGGGTTCGGTGCGGAAGGTTGACGCCGGGGCGCTCGGCCCTCAGAATAAGTAGTAAGCCTTCGGCGGCGCCAGGGATGTGCTTCACCAGAACCTAGAAGCCATGATGAACACCTCCAATCCATCGACGTGTTTGCCCAACTGGCGCGCCGAGTTCGATTGCCTGCTCGAGACCATGCGCGGCTTCGGTAGCCATGGGCAGCTCGTCGACGTCCGAGAATCGCTGCGTTACGTGCTGGGGCCAAACCGGCCGCTGGTGATGCTCTGCCCTCATGCCGACGATGGAGCGATCACCGCGGCTTGTTTGATTCACGAGTACGCAGTCCGGCGGGGCTTGCCGGTGATCGAGGTGCTGGTCTTCGCCGGCGAGCGCAATGTGGCGGCGCCCTGGCTCAACGATCAGAAGAAGATCTCGGTGCGCGAGGCCGAATTCCGTCTCGAGTGCAACGTCCTGGGAGCCGAGGCGGTCTGCTGGGACCTCGAGGGCTACCGCATGCCAGGCTACCTGCCCTCGCGGGCAGACGTGGACAAGGTGGTGGAGTGGTTCGGCAAGCGTCGGCCGGGCGGGTTGATTCTGCCTCCAGCCAACGATGCTCACGCCGCCCACCGCGTGACCCGCGTTCTGGGCGCCATCGGCTTGCTGGGCGCGGGCCTCACCGATACCCTCGTCTTGACCGGGTGGACTCCCTGGGGGCCGCTCGCGCATCCCAATGCCTACTTCAGCTACGACGGGGAAGCCGAGCGCACCAAGGAATGGGCCATTCACTGCCATGCCTCGCAGGTTCTGCTCACCGATTACACACAATATTGTTCACACCTCGGCCGCGCTTACGCCGCGCTGATCCGCGAATGGGCTGAGGGTCACAGCCTGGCCGGCCGGGCGCACCGCACCGACGATCGATTCGTGGGCGTCGAGCTGTTTCAGGTCGATTCCTTCGATGCCCAGCGGTGCAAGAACTATCCCTCCGACCCCATCCAGATCACACTTGGGCTGCTGAGTGGCCAGATTGCCGCAGAGCCCCCGAAGGCGGCCGATGCAGGCCGCGTCCCGGTCGATCCAGGCGAAAACCTGAAAGCCGCCGCGGTCGCTCCACTCTGACCGCCGATCGTTTCTCTGAGCAATCTTGACCCGCATCTGACTTTCGAGCCTTGACGACAACAGCTCCCGGAGCGTCCTCTCATGTTTAGCCCCGCCCGAACCCTAGAGCGTGCTGGGGTGTCGATCCTGGTGTTCGGAGATGCGGGTTCGGCCGGCCGGGCCGCCGCCCTTAGAATCCAGTCGACCGTTCACGCCGCGGTCGCGGATCGCGGTCGCGCAGTGCTCGGCCTGGCGACAGGGGCCACGCCGCAGAAGGTTTACTCCCATCTGGTGGCTCTCCATCGCGAGGGCGCGCTCTCGTTTCGCGATGTCGTCACCTACAACGTCGACGAGTTCTACCCGATCGGGCCGCTCGATCCCAAGAGCTACCGATCGTATATGCACCAGCATCTCTTCAGCCACGTCGATCTGGCTCCCCATCACGCCCACCTGCTTGATGGCACCGTACCCGAATTCTTCGTCGCCGAGCATTGCGCCGGGTTTGACCGCTGGATCGCCGCTGACGGCGGGATCGACCTCCAGCTCTTGGGGATAGGCCGCAACGGCCATATCGGCTTGAACGAGCCGAGTGCAGTCTCTCTGGCCGACGCCCTCGCGCTGCCGACCCGGCTGACCGAGCTTCACCCGGTGACCCGGTCCGACGTGGCCCGGGAGTTCGGCGGCGAACACCGCGTGATCCCGCGAGCCCTGACCATGGGCGTGGCGCCGATCCTCGCCGCTCGGTCGATCCTGATGCTTGCCACCGGG
>JAFAHT010000065.1 GCA_019237095.1 Planctomycetaceae bacterium | reverse complement strand
TGGCCGACGAAGCCGTGGGAGGATTGTCCCGGCACGATCACTCCTTTCTGTAAAATGATCAACCAGTTTGTAAAGATTTCCTTCAGCTTCAAGGGGCGGAGCGCTTAATTGCCATGATTGCAGTCTGGTTGAAGAGATCAGGCAAAGCAGCCAAAGCTGGAAGGATCAGAGGCCGCGATGAAGTTGAGGACTATGATTGAGTCCGCAGAAACCAGCCGTGGCCGGTTTGCGATCCTGCTGTTGATGGCTGGCTTGCTGCTCTGGCTCTGGCCTATCGGCGTCGGCGGCAAGATGCCGGTCGGCGGCGATGTCACCCAGTTTTTCCTTGGCCTGATGGGGGTGCTCGGCTCTGCGTTGCGGGAAGGGCGGCTGCCGATCTGGAACGATCTTTGGGGCTATGGTTTCCCTGGGATCGGCGAGAGCCAGATGGGAGTTTGCTACCCTCCGCACCTCATTCTTTACGGCTTATTGCCGACGGAATGGGCCTATGTGGCAAGCCTGCTCTTGCACACGCTCTGGGGGGCTCTGGGGGCCTGGTGGGCCGCGCGACGATTCGGGGTCACACCGATCGGCTCGAGCCTGGCGGCCTTTGCCTTCTCGGCGTCAGGGTTCTTTGTCATTCACATGCCTCATCCCTGGGGCTATACCACCGGCTCATGGATGCCCTGGGCCTGGGCACTGACGTGGTCGCTTCTCACGTCACGCAGAAGGACTCTGGCCTTGAGGCTGTTTCTCTTGAGCCTGGTCCTGGTGCTGCAAGTCTTGCCCGGTCACTTCCAGATCGCTTTTCTGACTCAGGTAGGCATCGTCCTGATGGTGGTCTGGTTCGTGCTCGATCCATGGATCTGTGGAGAATGGGTCGAGGAGAGAACATCAGGTATCACTTTCGCCCGCAGAACGAGGCAGGCTCTGGCGATCGGCGGTTGCCTGATTGCGGTTTTTCCACTGACGGCGCTTCAACTCTGGCCGACGGCTCGCCTGGCTCGCCTGGCCGCGGCTCAGCGCGACTTCGAGTATCTTTCCGGATTCGCCGCCACGCCTTGGCATCTGGTCAATTACATCGCGCCGGGGTTGTTTCATCGCTCGCCCCTCTGGCGCCCACTGGTCTGGGACCCGTTTCATACCACGCCCGAGGAGCTGCTGAGCTACGTGGGGTTAGTGCCGTTCTTCCTGGCAATACTGGTTGTCCTCCACGAATTCCGCCGCGATCGCTCGGTCCGGATCCTGGCAGTTGTCGCGACCACGACCCTCGTGCTGAGTTTTGGCCCGTACTTTCCGGGTTTCCGGCTCTTGATCACCGTACCGGGATTCTCCTTCTTTCGGGCCCCCGCGCGATGGAGCCTGGCAACCGCCCTGGCCCTGTCGATCCTGGCGGGAAAGGGGCTGGATCGCTGTCTCGACTGGCCGAGGCCGGGACGATCCCTGGTATGGCTGACAGGCCTTTCGGCGGCCTGGATTCTCGTCGTGCTCGGGCTGATCGAGCTGGCCCTGGGCAGCGGCTCATCGGACGGGCGTCCCTGGTTAGCCGGCCTCTTTCAGAAGGCTTTTCAGTCGCGTCCCTGGACGGGCGACTTCAGTCTCCGCGCCGTGCTGGCCGAAGCCCGCAGGCCGGCGGGCGACCGGAGGACTTTCGTGGCAAGCCGAGCCGAGATCTACGCGCGCGAACTGGCCGGCACGACGGGTCTTATTGTCGGGATTTTGGCCGTCGCCTGGCTCACTTCGCCTCGTTCGCGACGCGGGCACTTGCCGGCCTGCTTGATCTTGCTGACATTCTTTGACCTCATGATCCTGAGCCGGCACCGGCTGGTTGCTGTCGGGCCGGTGCGCCCCCTCGTGAACCAGAGCCCCGTTCTGGCGCGACTGGCAAGGGAGCCGAGGGGCACGAGGATCATCGACTCCTTTCGCAATCTGCCGATGCTGGTCGGACTGGAGCCGGTCGCCGCTTACCGGACCCTCGACCTGCCTGCCCTGGAGCCGCTGAATCATCTGGCGCGAGAACGCCTTGGCCCGGAGGGCTTTCCCGCCGGCGTACGGCAGGCCATGCGCGCGGCAGGCGTCGGAGTGCGCGTACTGGACCCCGTCGAGACTGCCATCGATCGCCGGCTGGCCAGGTCGAAGGGCAGCGAGGATGAGCCCGAGACCGTCGACGACCCGATCCTGGCCGGGTGGATCTTCGGGCGGGACTGGAGATCGGAGCAGGGAGCCTGGTCGTCGCGGTTTCGCATCCTCCATCCCGAGTCTGACCCGCACCGGGCCTGGTTCCTCCCCTTGACCGCCGTGAGTCGCCCGGCCATGCTGGAGATCTGGACGGGCGACCTCGAGCCGCTTCTGGAACTGTTTGACCAGGCCGCGCCGCTACGGGAAGAATCGCGCGGGGCCCAGCTCAGGGACGTGTCCGTTGATGCCGATGCGCCCGGATGGGTCATCGTCACGCAACTGGCGGACCCCCAGTGGCGGGCTCGCTGGCTGGACAGGTCCAGTCAAGGAGAGTTTCCGGCCGAGATTCTGCCAACATTCCGGCGCAACCGCGGCGAGGGAGGTTGGCAACGAGTTCGGGTACCCGGGCCCGGGCGCTGGACGTTGCACCTTGAATACGTGGCAAGCGACATCGCCTGGGGACTGGCGATCTCATCGGCATCGTGGCTAGTCTGGTGCCTCATCATCGCCGCGGTCGCGGTTCGGGCAAGAGGAAAGGAGATGGCGTGAGCGGTCACGTCGGAGTGGCGATTGTCGGAGCATCCGGGTACGCAGCCCGCGAGCTGATCCAGATCTTGCTCAAGCACCCTGGGGTCAGGATCACTGTGGCAACCTCGCGCCAGGATGAAGCGCCCCGAGTGGACGCGCTCCATCCCAGCCTGACCCGCCGGATCGACCTGGCTTGTGAACCGTTCGACGCCGATCAGATCGCCGAGCGTGCGTCGTTCGCCTTCCTCGCGTTACCGCACACGGCAAGCCTGGCCGTCGTTCCGGCCCTCCGAAAGAGGAACGTCCGGGTGATCGATCTGAGCGCGGACTACCGCCTGAGCGATCCCCAGGTCTACGCCGACTGGTACGGCCACCAGCACACCGACCTCCCCGGCTTGAAGCAAGCCGTATACGGTCTGCCCGAGCTCTTCCGCGACCAGATTCCCCCGGCCCAGCTCATCGCCAACCCGGGCTGTTACACCTCGACCAGCATCCTCGCCCTGGCGCCTTTGATCGCCGAGGATCTGATCGAGCGGACCGGAATCATCATCGACGCCAAGAGCGGCGTCTCGGGGGCCGGCCGATCGCCCAAGCTGAACTTCCATTTCCCCGAGTGCAACGAGAGCTTCTCGGCCTACAACGTGGGCTGGCACCGGCACACTCCCGAGATCGACCAGGTGCTGACGACGATGACCAGCGGGCGCGGCGAGGCGGTCGAGGTCATCTTCACGCCGCACCTGGTGCCGATGGACCGGGGCATCTTCGCCACGATCTACGCCCGGCCCAAGCAAGCAGCCGTCGAGCACGACCTGCTCGAGCTTTACCGGTCGTTCTATGCACGGAGCCCGTTCATCCGGATCGTCTCCCACCTGCCGGCGACCAAGGACTCCGCGCTCACCAACTATTGCGACATCACGCTCCGAGTCGTCCGCGGTCAGATCGTGATCCTCGCCTGCCTCGACAACCTGATCAAGGGGGCCGCGGGTGTGGCCGTCCAGAACCTGAACCTCATGCTGGGTTGCCCCGAAGAAACAGCACTTCTCTGAAGGGGCTTTGCAAAGGGCCAGAGCGACAGGTCAAGGCCCGCGTCGAGCCTTGATTCCCAAGCCTTTACTGATGTGGATCCATTGATTTATGCGAAGACTCATCGTTTTCTTTTTCCTCGCGACCTTGACTGCCGCCTCGGCCCTTGGCGAACAGCCCGATCTCAAGGGGCCCAAGCTCGAGATCGAATCTTACCGCTTGCCGAACGGCCTGAAGGTTGCGCTGCACCGTGATGCCAGCGTGCCCCGGGTGGTGGTCTGCGTCGCCTATCACGTCGGCTCCAAGAACGAGCGGGCGGGCCGTACGGGCTTCGCTCACTTCTTTGAACACATGATGTTTCGCGGCACAAAGAACGTTGCCAACTATGACATCCCGCTCCAGGAGACCGGGGCGCAATCGAACGCGTTCACGACGGAAGACATGACGGTCTATTTCGAGACGGTCTCCAGCGAGTATCTGGAGCGGGCCCTTTACCTCGAGGCCGAGCGTCTGGCGTTCCTTCCATCCGCCCTGGACCAGGCGAAGTTCGACACCGAGCGCGAGGTGGTCAAGAACGAGCGGCGACAGGACGTTGATAACGTCCCCTACGGGCTGGTGGAGGAGACGCTCCTGGCCCGTGTCTTCCCCAAGGGCCACCCCTATTCCTGGCCGGTCATCGGCTCGATGAAAGACCTGAGCGCCGCCTCGCTCGACGATCTCAGATCGTTCTTCGCTGAGTTCTACCACCCGGCAAACGCGACCCTCTGCCTGGTGGGCGACTTCGACCCCGCGCGGGCGAAAGACCTGATCGCCCGCTACTTCGGACCGTTATCCGCCGGCCCGCGCCCGTCTTCAGTGCACGCGCAGCCGGTAGCCGCCCGATCCACGCACGCCGAGCTGGCTGACGAGGTCAAGCTCCCCCGAATTCACTGGTCGTGGCCCACTGTGGCCGACGATCATCCTGACTCCCCCGCGCTCGACATGCTGGCCACCGTGCTGGCCGGCGGCGAGACCTCCCGGCTGTATAAAACCCTGGTCCGCGACCTGCGCCTGGCCAAGGATGTTTCGGCCGATAACGACACCAAGGAGGTTGCCGGGCTCTTCAAACTTCAGGCTACAGCCGCCGAAGGGAAAACGACAGCCGACATCGAGAGCGAGTTCCAGAAGGAGATTGCCAGACTGCGTTCCGAGCCTCCCTCGCCGGCCGAGCTGGCCCGCGTTCTGGCTCGGCTCGAGACCGGCCTGTACGCTCGGCTTACCCGGGCTATCGGACGGGCAATCGCGATCAGCACGGGGTTTGCCCAGAAGGACGATCCGGAGTATTACCGCAAGGAGTTCGCCCGTTATTTCAAGGTCACTCCGGCCGACATCCAGCGCGTCGCCTCCCGCTACCTCACCGACGACAAGGTGACCCTGTTGGCACGCCCGGTGAAGCCCGGCGAGGCCAAGACTGAGCTGGCTCCTGTCGGCCCCGATCCGGATACGGCCAGAAAGGCCACGGTCAGCACGCGGCCGCCCGCGGGCGGGCCGGACTGGTCAAAGTTGCCCGGCCCAACAATGCCACAGGGGTTTCAGCCTCCGCGCTACGTGCGCCGGTCGCTCTCCAACGGAATCGACCTCTGGATCTCAACCTGGAAGATGTTGCCTCTGGTCCAGGTGTCGCTCACTGTCCCGATTGGTACCGGCGACGATCCTCAGGGCAAAGCGGGACTGGCGCACTTGACCGCGCGATTGCTCGATCAAGGCACCGCCTCGCGCACGGCCACCGAGCTGGCCGAGGCGTTCGAGCAACTCGGCACCGCGGTACGCGTGGGCGCGGGCCGCGACGACACAGCCGTCGGCCTCAGGGTCCTGGCTCGGAACCTGGAGCCGACGTTGACTCTGCTGGCCGAGATGCTCGCGTCTCCCCGGTTCGATCCCAAGGACTTCGACCGCGAGCGGACCCAGCAGCTTGCCAGCCTGCTTCAAGGCCCTGAAGATGTTGGCTGGCTTGCCCGCCGCGCTCTGCCCATCGTCATGTACAATCCCGATCACCCCTACGGCAAACCGGCCGAGGGCTATCTCGAGACAGTCAAGCGGCTGACGCTCAACGAGGTCCGGGCCTTCTACGCTCGCGGTTTCGGACCCAAGGGGGCCACGCTCATCGTCACGGGAGACGTCGATCCGGACGCGGTGACGCGCACGCTCGAGCAAACTCTCGGACGCTGGCGAGGAGGCAGCTCAGGCCCTAGCCCAAGGCCCGTGGCTGAGGTCAAACCAGAGCCCGGCGTCATCTACCTGGTGGACAAGCCGGGCGCAGTGCAGAGCGTGATCAGCGTGGGCCGGCACTGGGTAGATCGGCGCGATCCCCGCTACATGGCAACACTGGTCGGCAACTATCTGCTTGGCGAAGATTTCTTGAGCCGGTTGAATAAGAATCTACGCGAGGATCACGGCTACACCTACGGGGTCCGCTCGGCCTTCGACTTCCGCCGCAGCAAGAGCGTCTGGAGCGTCTCGACCGCCGTGCGAGCCGATGCCACAGCGCCGGCACTTCAGGAGATCCTCAAGGAGCTCGACGCGCTCGCGAAAGCTCGGCCGATCACTGCCGACGAGGTCGACAAGGCGCGGTCCGCCGAGGCGCGGAGCTATCCCGAGGGTTTTGAGTCTCCCTCCGGAATTGCCTCCGCCCTTTCCGAGATCGCCGAGTTCGGTTTGCCTGCCGATTACCTCGAGACCTTCCTACCCAACCTGGAACGCGTCTCTCTGACCGAGACCCAGAAGTCGATGACCGAAGTCGTTGCACCGGCCGACCGATTCATCCTCGTCGTCGGTGACCGCAAGACCGTCGAGCCGGAACTGACGAAGGCAGGGTTCAAGGCGATCAAGGTCATCACCTACGACGGCAAGCCGGCGGGGAAATGAGGTAATGCCGCCTTGCTTCCTCTTGAGAAACGCGACGGCAATCCGGTGGGTCGTCGCCTGCGGCTTGACCCACCCTGCGTTGCCGCCACCTGGCAAAACCGGAAACCGACTCTGACCCCGCGAAGCCCACCGAGTCACGGAACCA
>JAFAHT010000381.1 GCA_019237095.1 Planctomycetaceae bacterium | reverse complement strand
GGCCGCTGGACGAAAGTAGAGCGGGTCGTCCGTGCCGAGTCCGAGGCCACGACAGTGGCCCTCGACTTTCGGATCGTGCCCGAGACCAATGTCGGCGAGATGTGGATCGACGACGTGAGCCTCGAACCGATCGGTAGCTCGACCACTCCGGACAGTCCGTGAATGGATTTCGAACACGTCGCCGATCGCATACTGATCACGATCCTCCCTGGTCACTCTCCGGTGGCGAGACGCTCGTCCTCGACCCCGTCCGGCCTATGCCGGGTCTGTTGCGGACCCTCGCAGGTTCGATCCAGTCCGATGCTTTGGATCCGCTCGGGCGGGAGCCCGTGTGCTCGTTCCCATTGGGCTAGAACATCCCGAGGGTCCAGTGTGGATTGGGCATCGACCGCGAAGAAGCCATCCCACCCTGGCGGATTGTATCCCGAATAGCCATTGATCGTGGGCACCCCGGTCACCAGGGACGCCCACATCGCGTCCAGATGATAGGTGTTCCAACCCGGGTTCGGCCAGGGACGATAGTAGAACGCCTCTCGTCCCGGGGTGACCTGCCGAGCGACCCCCGCGATCGTTGCCCGGTTTGCGGCCGCATCGAAGCTCTCGGTCGTAACTCCCTGTTCGAGCATACAGACGAGAACGACGATCCATGCGGCGAGGGTCCACTGCTTCTGCTCCAGGGACTGCACGAGCGCGGCCAGTCCAAGCGCTGCGGGAATCAACAGGATCAGGACGATTCGCCCCACCGCCCTGATTCCGATCCCACCCGGGATCTTGTTGTAGAAGCTCAGCCAGAGGGAATCTTGGTCATAGAACCACACGACCAGCACCATGGCGACGATCAGGGCGCGCACCGAGAGCCAGGCGGGCGGCCGCAGCCGGCGAGGGGCGCTGACCAAGAGCGCGCTCGAAGAGGCCGCCAGGGCACCCAAGTACACATTCGGACTATCCAAAATTGTGGTTACGGCAGTAAAGAACACCACAAGCAAGACCGCTCCCAGTCCGACGTCCCGCCTTCGTCCCACCCAGTAATACGCGATCAGTGCCGCCGCCGGAGCCGCCAAGCAAACTCCAATCAGAAGCACATCAAAAGAGAACAATTTCAGGCAAAAGAGGCCAAGCGCGATCCCCGGCACGACTTGACATTCCGGGCGACCTCGCGTGCGGACCAGTTCCAGAGAGCAGAGCATCAGCGCGCTGAGTGTCAGAATCTGCAGGTAGATGTTTGGGAACGAGACCAGCACCAAGAGCGCCAGCACAGATGCCAGTCCAAAGGCGCGCTCTCGAGGGCCGTTAAACTCCCGGAAAAGGCACGCCAGGCAGTAATAAGCAACTCCAGACGCCACCAGCGCGATCGCCTTGCCAGGCAGAAACGTGGTGGCCAACCACATTGACAGAGTCACGGCCGCGGCCAGTCGGCAGATCGGCCGCTCGCGGCAGAAGTAGAGCCCCGCCGCACCTGCCAGCGGAGTGATGAAACCGAATCCCAGCAAGTGCTCCGGCGGATAGCCGAGAGTGCGGAACGGCTCGCGGCCGGCCGTCCATCCCCAAAGCCAGTGATTTCCCCCCACGTGGAACCAGGACCAGAGGTGGGGGTTAAACGCATAGTACATGGGAAGATATTGACGTCTTGCCAGGTATCGTGCGACCGGCAGATAGTGGTTCAGGAGTGGCAGGAGCAGGAGCACCCCGACCAGGCCCGCCGTCAAGATTACCCACAGGTCGCGCTGAACGACTTCGAGGAATACCGTGCGGCAAGGTGGTAAGAGAATCGCCGCGGCCACCGCAAACCCAATCCCGAGCATCAAGAACCAAGCCAGGTAGAATCCGCTGTAGAACTGCAGGACGCCTCCCAACACAGCCAGCAGCCACAATCCTCCACGCTCCCAGAAGCGTTGCGGGTTGCCTCCGAACAACCGCGCCAGCGCAAAGACAGTCATCAAGACATAAAAACAGGGGAGTAATTGCTGGTGTGATATCTGGTTGACCCGGGGCGCGCCGAAGGCCACCAGGAAGCCGGCCGAAGCCGACGGCAGCCATGTGAACCCGAGGCCCTTGCGAAAGAGCACGAGCGCGGCCGCGTAGTTCACCGCCGACATAGAGATCATCCAACCGGCAAGGGCCAGATCCGGCGAAGCTCCCCCGGCTCGCCAGAGCCAGTACACAGGGCCCACGCTGAGAAGTAGGTCGGAGTATGCCGCGGTATTAGAGACCGGGTAAAAGATCGGCGGATTCCAAAACGTGCGGTGCTCCGGAATCCCGCACACCCAGAGATACCCATGTTCCAGCAGATAATGGATGAGCCGGGTATCTCGCAGGTCGGTCTGGATGCGGCGAAATCCCGAAAAGAGCATGGGGTGATGAGCCATCACCAGGCCCAGGACACCGATAACCAGGACAAGGATTGCGTTTCCCAAGGCGCGCGGTCTGATGACGAAGGGGATCTTTCTTTGTTCCATCGTCATTCACTCATGAACCGCGCAAGATCCAACCTGCCGAGCCGACTTGCCGCCGCTCCAGTCGTACTCGAACTGGCGCGCCATGGTCAAGAAGAGCGCATTCTCTCGGCCTCGCGACGACCCAGAAGGCTCACCGCAATTATTAAACGAGACCGGGCCAGCCCTTGTCGAGCTTGGGTCCAGAGTGCTATGATTGGAAGATTTTCCGGGCCGCGCCGCACCGTTGATTTTTCGGGCGAGCGCGGCCCGATGCGCGTCCGGTACAGGTCGCAGAACCGCTTGCCGCGGAACGTTGCCCTGGCGCGCGAGCAAGAAGACCGAGGCGAGAGCGATCCACAGTGCCCAAACGTACTGATATCCAGAAGATCCTGATCATAGGTGCCGGGCCAATCGTGATCGGCCAGGCCTGCGAGTTCGACTACTCGGGAACTCAGGCGTGCAAGGCACTCCGCGAGGAGGGCTATAAGGTCGTGCTGGTCAATTCCAACCCGGCCACGATCATGACCGACCCCGAGATGGCCGATCGCACCTACATCGAGCCGATCACCCCCGAGAGCATTGAGCAGATTCTCGCGGTCGAAAAGCCAGACGCGGTGCTTCCGACCCTGGGCGGGCAAACCGGCCTGAACGTCGGTATGGCGCTGGACGAGTCGGGCGCGCTCGCTCGCCATGGCTGCATCCTGATCGGGGCCAGCGCTGAGGCCATTCGCAAGGCCGAAGATCGCGCGCTGTTCAAGCGATGCATCGATGAGATCGGCCTGGAAAGTGCCCGTAGCGGCCTGGCCCACAACCTCGACGAGGCGCGCGCCATCCGCGATGAGATCGGCCTGCCTTGCGTGTTACGGCCCAGTTTCACGCTGGGTGGCTCTGGCGGGGGCATCGCCTACAACCGCGAGGAATTCGATCGCATGGTCGCCTACGCGATTGAACTTTCCCCCGTGCACTCGGTCCTGATCGAGGAGAGCGTCATCGGCTGGAAAGAGTACGAGATGGAGGTCATGCGCGACGGTGCTGACAACGCCGTGATCGTCTGCTCCATCGAAAACTTCGATCCCATGGGCATCCACACAGGTGACAGCATCACGGTCGCTCCGGCGCAGACCCTGACGGACAAGGAATACCAGCGGATGCGCGACGCCTCGTTGGCGATCCTGCGAACGATCGGCGTCGAGACGGGTGGCTCGAACGTCCAGTTCGCGATCAATCCCAGGGACGGGCGGATGATCGTCATCGAGATGAACCCGCGAGTCAGCCGCTCAAGCGCGCTGGCCAGCAAAGCGACTGGCTTCCCGATCGCCAAGATTGCGGCCAAGCTGGCCGTTGGCTTCCGGCTCGACGAGATTCGCAACGACATCACACGCGAGACCCCGGCTTGCTTCGAGCCGACGATCGACTATGTGGTGACGAAGGTTCCCCGCTGGGCTTTCGAGAAGTTCCCCGATGCCGACCCAGTGCTGACCACCCAGATGAAGTCGGTCGGCGAGGTCATGGCCATCGGCCGTACCTTCAAGGAGTCACTTCAAAAGGCCCTCCGCGGGCTGGAAGTTGGTCGCTTTGGCCTGGGCTGCGACAAGAAAGACCTCTGGGGAACCCCGCGCCAGCCGACCGATGACGAGATCAGGTCCAGGCTCGCCATCCCCAACACCGAGCGCGTCTGGTACATCCGCTATGCGTTCCTTACTGGCATGGATGTCGATTATGTTCACACGATCACCGGAATCGACCCCTGGTTCCTGGCCAGCATCGAAGAATTGGTGCAGCTCGAGGGCAGGCTGCGACAGGCCCGCTCGCTGCAAGAGGCCAGTGACGAACTCATCCGGCTGGCCAAGCAGAACGGGTTCTCCGACCGGCAACTGGCCACACTGTGGGAAACCACCGAGGGCGAAGTCCGTCGCGACCGCCAGCGGCGGGGGATCCACGCCATGTTCAAGCTGGTCGATACATGCGCTGCTGAATTCGAGGCGGTCACTCCTTATTATTATTCGACTTACGAGCGTGAAGACGAGGCGCGGGTGGGTGACCAACCTCGCGTCGTGATTCTGGGTGGAGGCCCTAACCGGATTGGCCAAGGCATCGAGTTCGACTACTGCTGTTGTCAGGCCGCCTTCGCACTCAAGGCCGACGGCTTCGAGGTGGTGATGGTCAACTCCAACCCCGAGACCGTCAGCACCGACTACGACACCTCAGACCGCCTGTTTTTCGAGCCGCTCACGGTCGAGGACGTGCTCAACATCTGCGAGCGGATCCAGCCCCAGGGGGTAATCGTCCAGTTCGGCGGCCAGACCCCGCTCAATTTGGCCAAGGCGCTGGAGGCAGCAGGTGTGCCAATCATCGGCACTAACCCCGAGTGCATCGACCTGGCCGAGGACCGTGAGCGGTTCCGCCTGGTGATCGAACGTCTCGGGTTGCGGCAGCCTCCCAACGCTTCGGCCACCCGTTGCGAAGAGGCGCGGCGGATTGCCCAACGCATTGGCTATCCGGTGGTGGTTCGCCCCAGCTTCGTTCTTGGTGGCCGCGCCATGGAAATCGTCTACGATCAGCACAGCCTCGACCGTTACATGACCGAGGCCGTCGAGGCCAGCCCCGAGCGCCCGATTCTGATCGACAAGTTCCTGGAAGACGCCATCGAGGTCGATGTCGATGCCGTCTGCGACGGCGTGCGGACCATCGTCGGCGGCGTGATGGAGCATATCGAGGAAGCCGGAATTCACTCCGGCGACAGCGCCTGCGCCATCCCACCCTTCTCGCTTCCGGAATCGATCATCGCCGAGCTGAAGACGCAGACTTATGCTCTGGCCCAGGCACTCGAAGTGAGAGGGCTAATGAACATTCAGTTTGCCGTCAAGGAAGGCGAGGTTTACGTTCTGGAGGTCAACCCCCGAGCCTCGCGGACAGTTCCTTTCGTCTCCAAGGCGACCGGGCTGAACCTGGCCCAGGTCGCGGGCCGGGTCATGGTGGGCAGGTCGCTGGAAAACCAGGGAGTCACCACCGAGCCGATGCCGAGATATGTCTCGGTCAAGGAGGCCGTTTTCCCGTTTGCCAAGTTCCCCGGCGTGGACATCGTGCTCGGCCCCGAGATGCGCTCGACCGGCGAGGTCATGGGCATCGACACCGACTTTGCCTCGGCTTTTGCCAAGAGCCAGCTCGCGGCCCTGAGCCGATTGCCGTCGCGAGGCACCGTCTTCGTGAGCGTGGCCGAGCGCGATCGCCAGGCCGTTGTGCCAATATCGCGGCGACTTTCCACGCTGGGCTTTCGACTGATCGGAACCAGCGGGACTGTTGGCACGCTGCTCCCGCACGGCATAGACATCACCACCATCCGCAAGATCCGTGAAGGCCGCCCCAATTTGCTCGACCACCTCGCCAACGGTACCATCGATCTGATCGTCAACACACCCAGTGGCAAGGGGGCGCGGACCGACGAGGGCCGCATCCGCGCCAGCGCCGTCAGCCACGGCGTGCCCTGCATCACGACCATCGCCGGCGCCCGCGCCGCCGTTGCGGCCATGGAACGACTCAGAGAAGGGAAGCTGAATGTCTATGCGCTTCAAGACCTACTGTCGAACGTTGGCGCTCGCTTGACAGCACCTATCTTGCCAAAAGTACCCGCAGGATGAGTGCTCCCTGATAAGCGATGTAAATCTGGGAAGAATGGGTAGTTTGTAAAGACCTTTAGACCGCGTAGATACCGCCGATTGATCAGTTTCTCTTCTTCGAGGGAAAGAGCTTCTCCTTCGTGAGCCGATGATATTTGGCGAAGCGAACTGGCTCTATCAGCACTCCTGCGCTGAGAGATCGATTCAGGATGGGAGATCTCGAGAGTCAGCGAAACTCATGCAGGATGCGTCAACATGCATCGGCCTATCGCCTTCGGCTTGCTTGTGTTGCTGGTGGCTCCTTTTGGCGGAGGGCAGTTCAAGGCCGGCGAGTTTCCTCAGGGAGCGGGCAAAGCAGCAACAACATCGGCACGTAACCCGCGCGTCGATTCCCCAGTTCGGCGCGCCCAGGCAGCCACCGGTGAATCTCAACCGCTGCTGGGTCCGGGCGTTACTCCTCCAATGCCCGCCGCAAGCGTGCCGGGTGATGTCATACCCTCGGTCGGCGGGCAGTCGATCAGCCTGCAAGCAGCCTTGTACGGGACTCTGACCAGCAATCCCGACCTGGCCACACTGCGGCTGGGTAATCCGATAACTCCATCGGCCGAGGCCGTGGAAGTTGCCCGCCACTTTCCGACGACGCTCAACCCCACATTGTGGTGCGACCTTCGGCCCATCACCCTGATTCCGCCCAGCCCGTTTGGAGGCGGGGGACGCAACTCGGGGGGTTACTATAGGTTTGGGCAGTTCTACTTTTACCTGTCACTGCGGCAGCCCCTCGAGCTTGGACACCAGACCACGCACCGCTACAACATCGCCAAGGCGGCCTTGGAGCAGCAGCACTGGACTGTGGTCCAGGCTGAGCTTCTGGCCCTGGTCCAGGCCTATCGTTTCTTTGAGACCGCCGCCTACCGTCGCGAGCGACTCAGGGTCGCCAGCGAGCTGGCCGACTTCAACGACCGGCTTTTGAAAACACTGGAGCGGCGTCTTGAGGCCAACCAGATTCCCGCCGCGGATGTGGTTCTGGCCAAAGTTGATAGCCAGGCGACGCACCAGCTCATGAAGGCCGCCCAGCAAGACTACGTCACAGCCCTGACCGACCTGCGAAATCAGATCGGAATCCCCGAGTCCGCGGCCGCAGCCGAGCCCCTTGGGGAATTCACGCTGCCTCCGTTTATTCCCCCCGTCAAGGAGCAAGAGTTTGTCGACCTGGCTCTCCAGAGCCGCCCTGACATCCTCACAGCGCAGGCAGGGGTGACCGGAACCAAAGCCGCGGAGAACCTCGCCCGCGCCGATAGGATCCCCAGTCCGATCATCGGTCCTCAGTACGCCATGGACGAAGCCGGGATTCAGTATATAGGGTTGGTCTACATCACTCCGATCCCAATCTGGAACAACGGCAAGCCTCTCGTCCACCAGCGTCAGGCCGACCATTACCGGGCGCATCTCGCCCTGCAACAGGCCCAACAGCGCGCCGTCGCGCAGGTCCGCTCGGCCCTGTCCAAGTGGAATGGGGCCTCAGAACTTGTCAAGGAAACCGTTGGATTGACCGCTGAGCTGACGCGGGAGGTGGCGAAGCTGGAGCGACTCTTCGACCAGGGGCAAACCGACCTGGCCAAGCTGATTCAGGCTCGCCAACGGTTGATCCAGTTGAAAACCGCGGAGATTGATGCAACCTGGGCCGCAACCCAGGCACAGGCAGATTTGCTGCTGGCCCTGGGTGCCCCAGCACTGATTCAAGGCATGCTCAATCAGGCCGAGAACGCCGCCACCACACCGGCCCCAGTTTCCTCTCCCACTCCCATCCCCAGTCCCGTTTCCACCTCACCCCCGCCCGCTTCAACAGCCCTGCGCCCAATGTGACTTCGATACCGAGTTCAGGCGACTCGTGCCCGCGGCGAATTCTTTTTACAGGTGTGGCACTTCTCAGAGCCGTCCGAGCATCAGAGAGCTGGGTCTCACGAGGAGGATGATTCACATTCCTTCTCTATTCTCTCTGATTTCGCAAGTTCTCCCTTTGGTAGCTTGCGGCAAGATGAATGCAATTTTTTCTCAAGATTTCTCGGCCTAGTGTCGATGTTGAAACGACAAGCTCAAGCGCGGAGTTTTCCGGAAAATCACGGTTTTCCAGAATGGGGTGATTTTTCGGTCAAGCTCCTCTTGAGATTTTCAGCCAGGAGGGCTCAGGGGTCATGTCACACGATGTTGCTGCTGTCCGTTCGGTGCGAGAAGCTTCACGTCGCAAGGTGAGCTTTCAGACCAGCATGGAGGATCTTGAAGGAAGGGTCCTGCTGTCGGGCGGCCACCACTACAGGGCCCAGCACGTCCTTGTCCACGTCCGCGTGGTGCATCGCCCGCCGGCGCACCTCGCGCGGCTTCCGCGCGAGCTTCGAGTGAACTACGCTCAGACGCAGGCACCAATGATCAATGTTCCGATCAACGTCCAGACCACGGTCAACGGGAGCTCGGCTACCTCGGGAGCGACACCTGAGTCAACAGCAGCTCAAAGCCCGACTGCTACAACCACGAGTCCGTCCACGGCAACTTCAAGCCCGACTCCGACTCCAACATCAACTCGGCAGACGACGTCCACAGGTCAATCGTGGCCCGCTCTGGTAGCGACTTCAACGCCGACTGCGACGCCCACCCCAACAGCCACGACGTCGACCCCAACTCCGACGCCAACGCCAACAACCACAACGTCGACCCCAACTCCGACTCCAACACCCACGCCGACCCCAACTCCGACCCCGACGCCAACGCCAACAACCACAACGTCGACCCCAACTCCGACTCCAACCCCCACGCCGACCCCAACTCCGACCCCGACGCCAACGCCAACAACCACAACGCCGACCCCA
>JAFAHT010000309.1 GCA_019237095.1 Planctomycetaceae bacterium | reverse complement strand
TGCGCAACCCCGAGTTCGGCGTGGGCCATCTCGAGAAATGGGCCGAGATGCTCCAGATTCTCAAGGATATCGCGGCGAACCGGATGCCCTCGGTGGCCGACCTGCTCAAGCAGGCGTCCCAGTTTCCGCTAGCTGCCGCAACTGCCCGGCGCGACAAGACTCCAATGGCTGGAATGGTCCGCGACACGCGATCCGGGTCGCAACCGGCGGAGCCTCCTGACGCCAAGAAGGCCCCGGCCGCGGTTCCTCAGGTCGCGGACCGGGAGTCGTCTCAGCAGCCACCGGACAAGAACGCCGGTCAACCGGCTGCCGCCAAGTCCACGTGCCAGCCTCGACTGGGCCTTCCCGAGACCACGCTGGCCGGCAAGAGCGGCGATGGCAAGCAATTCTGCCCTACCGGGCAGAAGATGGAGGCAGCCGTCGCCAAACAGCAGGACTTGCTCGCCGAGTTCGAGAAGATCGCCGACGAGCTCAACCGCGTGCTCGCGAACCTGGAAGGCAGCACGCTGGTCAAGCGCCTGAAAGCCGCATCGCGGATGCAGTACAGCATCGCCGGCCGGATGATCGACCAGGTCCGCGACTCCTTCGGTCTGTCAGCGCCTCGCGGGCCGGACGGCGCCGCGAAGGTCATCGGCGAGCTGGCGGTGCAAGAGGCGAAAGGAAGCCATGGCGTCTCGGCGATCATGGATGACATGCAATCGTACTTCGAGCGCCGCCGGTTCATGCAGTTCAAGACGGTCCTTGACGAGATGAGGAAGCTCGACGTGGTCGGCAACTTGCGGCAGCTCGGCGACGATCTGAAGAAGGAGAACGGACTGTCGATCGCCCAGTGCGAATACTGGTCCGACACGCTTGACCGCTGGGCCGATGACCTGGTCGATCCTGCGTGCTCGGGCACCTGTCAAGCCAAGTCGCGCAGCAGTCTGCCCCCCTCGATCGTTCTGGAAGTGTTGCTGATCCTGGAAAGTGAAGTCAATCTCCGCGAGGAAACACGCGTGGGCGAACAGGCGCGGGGGGCTCTCTCTGCCGACGATTACGGCCGGAGGGCCCAGGAACTGTCCAAGAGCCAGGACGGTCTGAAAGTGCGCGTGGACAAGGTCATCGACCAGATTCGCCAGTTGCCCGATGCCGAGAGCGAGTTCGCCTATGAGATCGACCTGCTGGGCAAGGTCGCCGGCGTGATGGGCGAGGCGACCGGGATCCTGGCCCGGCCGGAGACCGGTTCCGAGGCCATCGCCGCAGAGACCGAGGCCATCGAGCTTATGCTGCGCTCGCGCCGGATCAATCCGCGTGGCGGTGGTGGCGGCGGTGCCGACCCGGGCGGCGGCGGCACCGGCAAGACCATCGATTCGGCCATAGCTCTCCTGGGATCGGGCGTCAACCCGAAAGAGGTCCGCGAGGACCGCGGCGTCTCGCAGGTGACCGGTGAGTCGGGGCCCGTTCTGCCCGAAGAATTTCGCACCGGGCTGGACGAGTATTTCAACCGGCTGGAACGCAACACCGGCGGCCAGTGAACCAGGCGGGGAACCTGAGATGAGCCGGCTTCGTGACTTGCTGGTGCTGATCGGCGTCGCGTGTGCGGTGTCGGGCTCGAGCTTCGTGCTGGGCCAGGCGCAGGATGTCGCGTTGCCTCCGCCTCCGGCCGTGGTACCGCCCCGGCCCGCGGAGAAAAAGAAAGTAGAACCTGCCAAGGCGGACGCCGCGGCGGCGCTTGACGCACAGGCCGCTCAGTATGTGCAGCAGTTTCGGCCGATGTTCCGCGCGGAGTACTATTTCATCCGCAACACCTGCGGCCTGAACCCGGATCAACGCAAACAACTGGCCCGGCTGGCAGAAACCGCGGTCAAGGCCGCCGCAAGGCAATTCGTCGAGGCCCAGCAGAAAACGATGCGCGGGGGATGGCAGCCGGGCACGGATTATCCCGATCCCCGCAAGCTCGTCGAGCATGAGCTCACCAGGGTAATGAGACCCCTGCTCTCTCATGATCAGGAGAGCCGGTACAAGGCCGAGCTGGAGAAACGAGCCGCCAGTCGAAAGCAGGTCGTCATCGATAATCTAGTCGCGAAGCTCGACGGCGACCTGGTCCTGAGTTCCGAACAGCGCACCAGGCTGATCGAGGCACTGTCGGCAAACTGGAAGGACGCCTGGGGCCAATCGCTGCAGATGCTGATGAACATCGACAGCTTCTTCCCCAACATTCCCGACCAGATCGTGACGCCGATCCTGACCGACAACCAGAAGGAGTTCTGGCGGAGAATTCCCAAGAACTCGAACGTTTTCTGGGGGTTCAGCTTCGGCGGCGGGATCGTGGAGAACGATCCGCTTGATGATCCGGAGCTGGCCGCGGCTCAGAAGGAAGCCGAGGCCAGGGACAAGAAGTGATTCTACCGACGCTGACGACCTGCGACATGCTCGATCCCGCTTCCCACTCCGAGGCGCTTCCATGAGAGGGTTCGATCGATCCTGCTGGTTTCGCTTGCACCTGGCCGCGGCGCTCTTGGCGGCTCTCGGATCGGGACGAACCTGCTGGTCGCAGGTTTTGGACTTTGAGGTTGAGGAGGAAGCCGAAGCCAACGAGCCAGTAAAACACGCCATGGGCGTGTGGATGATGACCGACGATCAATTCGATCAGTGGGTCTTCGGCGGGCCCAGAAACTCCCGGGCCGGCCGCAACAAGCTCGATTCTCTGCTCACCCTCCAGGTCGATGACGTCGCCAGGGTGTGCACCCTTTCGGAAGCCCAGAAGAAGAAGCTGCTGCTGGCCGGGCATGGTGACATCAAACGGTTCTTCGACAAGGTCGAGGAAAAACGAAAGAAATTCGCGCAGGTCAAGAACGACCAGACCAAGTTCAACGAGATCTACCAGGAGCTGATACCGCTGCAAGCGGCGCTCAATTCAGGGCTCTTCGGCGATGGATCGATTTACTCCAAGACGATCCGGCGGGTCCTCAGCGAAGAGGAATACGCGCGGTACCAGAAGGGCATCCAGGACAAGAACCGGTTCCGCTATCGAGCCAAGATCGAGCTGGTCGTGGCGCAACTGGACCAGATGGTTGGGTTCCGCGACGAACAACGTCGCAAACTCGTGGAATTGATCATGAGCGAGACCCAGACGCCTACCCGGTTTGGACAGTACGATTACTGCCTCGTGATGTACCAGGCCGGCCAGATTGCCGAGGCCAAGCTCAAGCCGCTGTTCGAGGACAGGCAGTGGGCCCTGCTCAATCGCCAGTTGAATCAAATGAGGGGGATGGAGATGGAGCAATTCCTTCGAAACCAGGGGTTTCTTGCTCCCCTCAAGGTGGTTCATCCACCGCGGCGGCGAGCCGTGGCCGAGGAGCGTCCAGCGGAGGTGTTCGCAGCGCCCGCGGACGTCGAGAAGAAGGTGCCTGTATCTGAGCCCGGACAAAAGCCGAAGTCGTGAGAGAACACCGGCCATGGATTTTACCCGTGGGATCATCGCCATCGCCCTGCCGCTCCTCGCTGGCCTCTCTGGCACTGCTTGCCGGGCACAATCGCCAGTTCCGGGCGCGAAGTTCGGCGAGGTCGTTCCGCGCGACGTGCGCGAGATGTACGATCGCGGTTTGCAATTCCTCGCCTCGAAGCAGACCGACAAGGGAGAATGGACAGGCGGAGGATACGAGGACGGTCCGGGTTCCGTGGGCCTGGGGCTGCTCGCCTTCCTGGCCTCGGGTGAGGATCCCAATTTCGGACAGTACAGCAACCATGTGCGCAGGTCGCTACGTTCTCTGATCACGTCGCAGGACGCCACCACGGGCATCATCGGTCAGAGCATGTACCATCACGGCTTCGCGATGCTCGCTCTGGCCGAGGCCTACGGCGCGGTGGACGAACGGACGCTCTGGCCCTACAAGAAAGGGCCGCGATCGATCGGTCAGGCTCTGGAACTTGCCGTCCGCGCCGCCGTCACTGCGCAGAAGAAGAATTCGCTGGGAGGATGGCGGTATTCACCGGACGCCTCCGACGCCGACACCTCCGTCAGCGGCGCTGTGCTGGTTGGCCTGCTGGCGGCGCGCAACGCCGGGATCGAAATCCCCGACCAGTCGATCGACAAG
This sequence comes from Planctomycetaceae bacterium, assembly GCA_019237095.1. Classification (GTDB taxonomy): domain Bacteria; phylum Planctomycetota; class Planctomycetia; order Isosphaerales; family Isosphaeraceae; genus Aquisphaera. The sequence continues at coordinate 6,608 of JAFAHT010000309.1, read as the reverse complement.
GCAATCGCCTTCTACAAGCAGATGACCGCTCCTTCCGGTCAGGTTGCCTACACGGGCGGCCTGGGTGGATTCGACGAATCGATCGCCCGGATCTCGATCGCTTCCCTGGTTTATGCCGTGGCCCGCCGCAAGGACCTGCCCGAGTACAAGGCGACGGTCAACTACCTCAAGCAGCGGCTCGAGCAGCAAAGTGGACAGCAATGGCTGGAATACGGCCGCTATTACCAGGCACAGGCGCTTTTTCAGGGCGATATCGACGCCTGGGATCAATGGAACAAGCTGCTGGTCCGACAGCTCAAGGCAGCTCAGAAGCCCGACGGCAGCTTTCAGGGCCAGTTCGGCCCGACACTCTCAACCTCGTTCTCACTGCTGGCCCTGGCGCTCAATTACCGCTTCCTGCCCATTTACGAACGGTAGACCATGCCCTTCACATCTGCCCGGAAAACGATACCTCCACGAATCCCGGCAGCGCGCATGCGATCGTGGCTCTTGCTCGTCCCACTCGCGCGGCTCTTCGGACCGACGATGGCAGGTGCAGCCCCGCCGGTCGATCCACCCTCCGCCGTGCTCCACTTGAGCAACGGCGGATTCGTGCCTGGAAAGCTGATTGCCTCCAGCCAGCCAGACCTCATTCGCTGGCAATCCACCGCGTTCACGGCCCCGTTCGATATGCCTCTGAAGGCCGTCACGGCCGTTCATTTTTCGGTTCCCGCCGAGCTGCCCACGGCCACTGGTGATTACTGCTTCGAGCTGGCGGGAGGGGATGTCGTCTTCGGCTCGCTGCTTGCCTTGAACGACAAGGAGGCCGAGCTTGAAATCGCCAGGCTCGGGCATCTTCACGTCCGGCGCTCCGTCATCAACCGGATGTACCGCTGGCGATCGAGTGCGGACCTGATTTATCTGGGGCCAAATGGCCTGGTTGGCTGGCAACAGGCCGCGAACAAGAGTGGCTGGAAGGAAGAACAGGATCAGCCCTGGACGGATCAGGAGGGTGCCACAATTCGCGGTGATTTCCAGCTTCCCGCCCGCGCGACTCTCGAATTCGAGCTCTCCTGGAAGAACAAACCGGATTTTGTCTTCGCGCTGGGAGTCGGCGAGGACGAAAAAACGGTCCAGCGCGGGTTCCGGTTCGAGGTCTGGGATCGAGACCTGATCATCCAGCGCGAGACCGAACAGGAAGCCGACGTGGCATCCGTGGGTGAGATCGGCCAAGGACAAGGGCGCATTCACCTGATTGTCTATCTCGATCAAGAAAAAGGTCGGATCCTTGTTTTCAATCCGGCAGGCAAGCAACTTGCTGATCTGAAGGTTGGCGGTGGTGTAGCGCAGGTGCTTGGCAGTCTCTCGCTAGCCAACAAGCGCGGAGACCTGCGGCTGGAACGATTGTGGATCGGTCGCTGGAACGGCGAGCCCCCTCGCCAGGTCGAGGGCGATAAGGCCCGGATCCACCGGGATGACGGCTCGATCGTGTATGGACAGGTCAGCCGGTTCGATGCTGCGTCGAGGGCCTTCGTGATCAGCGATGCAAAGGGTGAATCGCGGATCCCCGAGGATCAGATCGCCGGCGTATTCCTGTCCCATCCCGGCGAGACCGGGGACCGTGCGCTCGCAGCCGTTTACCAGAACGGCTCGCGTCTCAGCGGTGCCTTCCAGCAGGTGGAAAAAAACGCCTTCACGTTGTCCGTCCCCGGGATCAAGGAGACCCTGAGCTTGCCGCTTGATGGTCTTCGGTCGCTGGTCGTGCTCCGTCCCTGGGAGACTCCCGCGGCCATCGGGGGACAGCCGGGTGTGCTCGAGCTCGACGGAGCTCGCTTGCCCGGCCGGTTGGTGGACGGCCATGAGCAATCCGGGACAAGCTGCCTGGTCTGGCAGCCACAGGGAAGTTCCACCTCGAGCCCCCTGCGCCCGGGAGTCTCGGGACGCATCGTCTACAAGGAGGCGCCTCCGCCGCAGCCGGTCCAGCGCGGGGCGTCTCCTCCTCCGCAAGGCCCCGGCGGTTTCGTCGTAGATTTTCTCTCGGCGCTGGGCGGCAATCAACCGGCTCAGACCGGCGGCGAGCGCAAGGCGCTGTACCTGCGCGGCGGCGACGTCATCCCTTCCGAAATCACGAGCATCGACAAGAACGGAGTCTCCTTTCGCACAGCGCTTTCCGCGAGCACATTCGTCCCGCACGACAAGGTCAAGGCCGTGGAGCTGGCCCTGTCGCCAGACCCCGCCATCAAGTTGAACAAGGCCAAGCGCGAACGATTGCTCACGTTGCCCCGCATGCAGAAGGAAAACCCTCCCACCCATTTGATCCGCTCGCGAAGCGGCGACTATCTCCGCGGCCGGCTGATCAAGCTGGACGCCACGAAGCTACTAGTTGAAATCCGCCTGGAACCCAAGGAAATCCCCCGCGACCGGCTTTCCTTGATCGTCTGGCTGCATCCTGATGAGCTTGGTCCCGCCCGCAAAACCGCGGCGCCGGCGCCGGCCGGCGCGGCCACGAGAGTCCAGGCCGTTTGCAATGATGGAATACGCTTGACCTTCCTGGCCGACCAGTTTGCCAGCGAGACGCTCTCTGGCAAGAGTGACGTGCTGGGTCCGTGCCAGGTCGTTCTCAAGGAAGTCGGTCAGTTGCTGATCGGCGGCGTCATCGACAAGGCCGCGGAAGGTCTGGTCTATCAGCAATGGAAACTGCAAAGTGCGACTGAGCCGAAAGCGTTTCAAGCCGATTCCGGCTCATCCTCGGGCAGTCGTCCACTGGGCACCGAATCCGCCCTCGTGGGCAAGCCTGCTCCCGACTTCGAGCTGGAGCTGCTGAAAGGGCCGAAGTTCCATCTGGCGCAAACCAGGGGGAAGGTGGTCGTTCTCGATTTCTGGGCCACCTGGTGCGGACCGTGCCTGCAAGCGATGCCTCAGGTCGAGCGGGTCGCCGGCGAGTTTCGAGATCGGGACGTACAGTTGATCGCGGTCAACTTGCAGGAAGCGCCCCAGCAAATCACCTCCATGCTCGAGCGGCACAAGCTCCACCCTGCGGTCGCGCTCGACCGTGATGGGGCCGTTGCCGAGAAGTACGCGGCCAATGCCATTCCGCAGACCGTCGTCATCGACCGAGCTGGCATGGTCGCCCGTCTCTTCGTGGGTGGCGGGCCTCATCTGGGCGACCAGCTCCGGGGCGCCCTTGATGCGGTGCTCAAGGAGCCTGGCGCGAAGCCAACGGGAAAATGAAGAGACCTCACCCCGCCGGGCTGCTCAAAACAGCATGACAAATGACAGATGGCAAACCCGCGGGCTGATGATCAAATTGGTGCGTCATCGCAGGCTCGACGCCCCCTACAAACTACAAATTCGCCACTCGCCACTCGTCGGGTCTTTCCACCGTGCAGGCCCGGATTTTCGGATTCTTGCCTCCGCCGTGCCACCACGAGATCGTGCTGCCAGTTCCCTATACTGTTGCGTTGCGACATTGCCGGTGCAGTTGCAAGAGAGAGCAATCGCGACGCAAGGACTGTACTCTTTTTGTCCAGTCTGGGATCTACCTCTTGATTCTGTAGTTTACATTGATTATTGATTGACGATCTGTGAAGAAAGTGAGCCGGTACTACTCGCCTGGAGATGCAGTCATGCCAACAGTGAAGCCACGAGATCAAGGGAAGGCATCAGTCAAGCCACGAGATCAAGGGAAGACATCATTTGTCAAAGAGCTGCTGATCGATCACCCGCTGGCCAATACGAAAGCAGTCAACGAGGCCTGGTCGGCAGCGGGGATGCAGGGGACGATCAGCGAGACCCTGGTCAACAAGACGAGGTCGCACATGGGGCTGGCCGGCAACCTGCGCGGCAAGCGTCGTACGGAGACCGAAGCGGCGGCCAGCACGAAACAAGCCTATACCGGCAAGAAACGGGGACGGAAACCGAAACAGGAAACCGTCGCGATCGGCGACGGCAACGCCGCACCAACGGGCGCGCGAGCGGGCAAGCGCAATGACCGCCTGGTCGAGATCGAGGCCGATCTCGACCGGTTGCTCTTCAGGGTGATGAACGAGGGGGAACTTGCCGAGGTCGAGAATACGCTTCGAGAGGCACGCAGACGACTGTACGGCGCGTTCGTGACGAAGCGCTAATCGTGGCCAGTATTCCTTTGAGACGCCCTCTCGATGCACGCCGGGAGAGAATTCCGGCGTTTTTTTCTAGGCTGGCAAACTTAGCTTGAGGCAGTTGCTCTCCAGTTGCGCGAGGTAGGCGTCCGGATCACGCCGTCGACCGCTGGCACGACGCTCGTGGTAGCGATGACTGCCGAAGAGATGCTCCAGATCGTTATTCGTCCGCGGCAACTCCGAGGACTCGTCGCACCGAAACAGCCCCGGCCAGTAGCTCTTGCTCACCTTGGCGAAATGCCGCAAATCATCACGCACCAACAGCTCACAGGCCGTTGCCGCCGCCTGACGCATCCTCGCCAACAGGCCCGTGAGGCGCTGCCGGACCTGACGGGCTGATAACGTCTCTTCGTTCTTCAACACCCTGGAGACACGCTTGCCCGTCGAGGATCGCGCGGATCGTCTGCTCGGCGTAAGGGCGGGGCGTGATGTCCACCACGCTCTGCGTGGCCAACGGGTCGGGCCGTTCGCCGTAATGCACGACCCAGTGATCGTCCTCGAACTACAGGCTGGCGATGTCGTCGTAGGCCGGCGCCACGTACAGGTCGACCGCGCCGTCAGCCCCGGGGACGAAGCGTGCGACCGGATTCAGGACGACCTCGACGGTGTCCTTCTCCATGAGCAGGACCGGGACTCTATACGTCCCGAGCCGGCGTTCGTTGACCGTCTTGGCGATCCGACGGGTCCGCCAGCCGGACGCCCGGGCCCAGCCCTCGACCTCGTCGACGAGGGAGCCCAGGCGGCCCAGCCACTCGGTCTTCACGGCCTCGGGGTCGTCGATCCCTGGTCTCGCTTCCCCCGTCGCCATCGCACAGCCCTCCTCAAGATCGGCTCAGTCGGTCTCGTCAAGCGGTGGCGGAAACAACGCCTCCCACTGCCGCGGGGTGAACACGCGAGTCCGCCAGTCGTCCGGGACCACCTCCCGGTCGGTCCAGGCGACGTGGTAACAGTCGCCCAGGAACACTTTCACGACGAGCATCGGGATCCTCCGGTCCTCCCTTATCAACCCCTTCCAGTCTACCAATACACGAACGCCCGGCCACCCCCATCAGTTTGACCTCGGACGTGCGTCGTCGTCTCCGGTGAACACGCGATCGTGCGATCGGCAGGAGTGCTCAGGCGAGCCAGAACGGGGCCTGAATGGAGTGGATGGTTTCCTGGCCGTCGGCGCTGCGTGTCTCCATGACCAGCACCCGGCTCGCGGCCGGCACGCCCAGCGGCCGAAAAGGGGTCTGGGGACCCCAGCCCGGCTGCCCTACAGGCTGACCATCAATCATGTTATCTATTTCCACTCGCCGCATTCCAATCCCGGTTTGAATTTCCAGAAGGTGTGGGGCCCGATCTGCTCCGCCTTCTCCCAGCGGCTCCCTGGGGGATGGGAAGGTGACTTGTTGAACCGCAATCCTGGATGGCGATTCTCCCCTTTCCTGACGGAGACAGCGGCGCGTATCGCGCGGCGTAGCGCTTCACGTTCCAGGGGGTTGAGCTTCTTGAGCTCGGCCTCGGGACGCATCGCATCCGCCTTCATGACCAGGTTCCAGCGCGCCTTGCCGTAGGCGACCGAGCCCGCCTTGATTGAGGCGAGGATAGTGCCGCCTAGGTCGGTTGTGTCGCGGCTGCAGATGAACTTGCGCTGGGCGGACGTAAGTTTGGGGCAGATCTTACCCGAGCAAAGTTGGTTGACGTGCACGACCGAGTTGATGAAAGCCCAGCCAATGGCGTGGCGCTCGTCGTCCCCCTCGGGCTTTGCATCGGCTTCGGCGAAGATAACGCCGGCCAGCCTCTGCGTGTCGACGTCGGCGGGCGGTTTGATGGGCTCCTCGTCGGCCGCGCCTGAAGCGTCATCCGGAGCCAGACCCGCCCCCAAGGCCGCGGACCCGATCACCTCCACGCCGGTCATGAGAAGGGCGCGCCGCACCAGGTCGGTCGACTCTTGAAGCAACATCGTCCGCTCCTCTCTCCCACCCCGCACCGCTCGGCGGTGCGGCGGTTCAGTGGGACTCGATGAGGCCGGGCCCTGTTTCCAAACTCAAGAAAATCCCGATGACTCCCGCCGGGACCATCTGGAAGCGATTCTCCCAGACCCGACTCGGTTTTGAAAGCCCTCGGAAGGCTCTCGCTCAGCCGGACTTCGCCTTCTCGATGGGGAACGGCGGAGAGATCCGCACGATTCTGTACCTCCTTTGTTCCTGAGTGCGGGCGGACGGGTCGTCGAACAAGTCCTCCCAGAACGATCCAGCAGCCGGCCGGTCGTCCTTAACCCGGATTTCTCACCATATGTATTGAATCGGGCATCCTGTTATGTTATAAGTGTATAGAGTGTAGATAGTTACACTACAACATAAAGGCTAACCCGATGAACACACAGTGTAGAGCAAAGACTCACTGCAGAACAACGCCAAAACGTCGTCGACGGCCCAACGATCAGGCTCAGCCTCCGCAGGCGAAGCAACTCGATCTTCCCGAGTC